>JBIKWV010000671.1:0-3754 GCA_044356135.1 Elainellaceae cyanobacterium | reverse complement strand
ACCCAAACGCGCCCCTTTTGCCCCCACACCAGCACCCCGGCGGGTTTCCGTAAAAAACGGCGCTAAAATTAAATATGCCGTGAAACACCCTCGCAGAGGGCGTTTCACGGCATTACGGGAAAAATAGTCAAAACTCCAGTACTTAGGGGCTTGCCATAAAATAAAATCTCAGTAAAACCCCAGTTTGCGCTTAGGCGTTGTAAATAAATAACTTCACCCCACCCCAGCCCTCCCCTTTGCAAGGGGAGGGCTGGGGTGGGGTGCATTCATTCCATGAGGTTATTTTTTTACAAGCCCTTAGCGCGGCGGAGCCGCGCCAAGCGCAAACTGGGGTTTTATTTAACAGCAGATCCCTTATACCAATTTAATGTGAGCCTGCATTGATTAGGGGTGTGGGGGCACCGCCCCCTTGACCCCCTGGCATTCTGTGCAGCTTCAAAGAGAATTGGTATTAATCAATTTTTGTCTCTCTTGTCTCCGGTGAAGGCTCTGAGACCAGAGCAGCATCAATAGCGATCGCCTCCGCGTATACCAGACGGCGGGGAGCCGCGCCGACGATGCGGGTTTCAGGCGTGAAGTCAGAAGGAATGGCGGGATTGGTGGTGCCGTCAGGATTGGTGGTGTATTCCGCTGAAATGTATTCGTACTCCCGGATCATCAGACGGAAACGTCCAGCGGTGGGCGGTTCAGCAAAGTTCACTGTGCCAGCCCACAGCACCGAAGGGTCGGGGGGATTGCCGCGACGAGCCTCCTCTTCGAGGTTGCGCGGGACAGCCCTCGCCACCGCTGCATCCACCGGACGCCATGCCAAATCACTGCCAATTGTGTCATCAAACTGCTGCACTTCCACCTCGACCTGAGTGGGCACCCTGACGGGCGTTGTGGGATAGGGAATCACCTGGGGCGCGGGGCCATCGGGTCTTGCGCCAGATACCGTCACGCGCAACTGGCGGGGATGGTAGGGGTCAGCGGTAACCACGGCAGCGCGATCGCTCGTGAGCTGCACAAAGTCCGCCAGCACCACACGGGATAATTTAGCATCGGCCAGGGCGCAGGGCTGATAGCGCACCAGCGCCAGCCGCACAAACGGTGTGTAGGTCGAGTCAGCATCAATCGTCAGATCGCAGTACCATTTCTGGCGCTCTTCGTCATAGTGAACCGGATAGCCCACCACATTCACCCGTTTGCGGGGGTCTTCCTCCAGGCTGAGGGAGTCCTCCTGGGCGATCGCATCGGGAAACTGGTAGGTGCCGGGAGCCGGAATCAGTCCCTGCGTCTGCCAGATGGGGTCATTGCCCCACTGGGTAATCAACGGCTTCCACTGGTCGCGTAGTTTGGGATCCGATAGATTGTCCCCTTCACTGTAATAGCTGTAGAGCGCTACACCCAGCAGTTCCCCTGCACCTGAAGAAAACCACGGGCGCTCCAGATAAACCCGCAGCCCACCGCCAAACCGGACGCTACGCTTCAGATTCGTCTGCGTTTGTCGCTGCCACCCGAAGGTGGGAATCACATAGGCAACCTGCGGGGCGACGGGACGAGTAGAAGCAGGCACATCAACGGTGATGCTATCGCTGGCGCGAGTGAAATCGATCGAGTCATCCTGCGGAAAACAGTCACGGTACCGGGAAGTCGAACGTGCCGTGTAATGAATGCGATGATGCTTTGTATCATTAAGTTGATGACGTGGTGCAGCGTTGGCATAGACGCGCACACCGTCCTTATCGGGGTAGAACTGCGGAATCCGTTGATAATCCAGCAGGTCACCCAGATTGCCCAGGCGATCGCCCTGTCGTACAAAACACAGCAGATCGCGCTCAGCCACATAGTAGGCAACGGGGCGACGATCGGGTGTCACATCAATCTGATGGGTTTCTACCTGCTGCAGGGGACTCGTATCAACGGGGGCAGCCCGGGCAATGGTGCGGTAAATGGGTTGGCTCAGATCATCCACCACCTCTTCCCATTCCGCCAGCAGATCGACCTTTTCGGTACTGGCACCGTGAATCTGCAAACCACCCAGCAGGTAGGCATCGGTCGAACCGGGTCTGCGCCATGCAGTAAGGGCGTTCAATTCGGTGGGGTTGGGTGCAGTGGTGTAGCGCCTATCTCGATATACGCCCAGCTCTGGCGCAGATTGTAGCACCGTCGGATTGGGTCGCAGCTCATCGTAGGGTTCATGCTGAACGGGAATCGTCGTGAACGTGGGAACACCCAGGGGTTGCTGCACTGCGTGGATCAGGTGTAACAGGTGGGGTGGCGTCAGCATCCAGTGCCCACCCTCGGCGGCCCGCTGCACAATGTGGGCGATCGCATCCACTGCCTCGTGGGGATCGAGTCCATTTGGGTCTGGTGAGAAAATCGCTTTCTGGTCGATATATTCGCGCAGCCACTGCCATACCCCCATCAGCTTCAGGTCATCGGGGCGCAGATAGCTGGTGAGGGGCACGGTGGCACTCGTGCCTTTAGGTAGAAAGACGGTCAGCACCCGATTTTCTGCATCCCACTGGGGAACGCCTTCACCATCCCCCAGCGCCAACCGGAACGGCTGCACAGTCTGCCAGTCACCTTCACCGCCGAAGCTGATCAGGGTTGCAGAGCCGGGACGCGGGTTTGGGTCATTGAGTGGGTCATAGGGAATGGGGGACGGGGGATTAGCTCCGGGGGCTACTGTCCCTATGGTGCCACTGGGGGTACCGGGGAGGTCGCGCAGGGCGGCTCCCCGCGACAGCACATCGGGGATGTAGGGCAGTGTATCAAGGCGATCGCCCTCCACCCGCGCAAACGACTGTTCCTTCCCGGCCACGGTCACGGTCACCTGGGGCAGTTCTGCTCCGTCTTTTGCCGCCAGCAGGCCATACAAAGCAGGGCTGAGCTTACCGGATGCGTCGTCCAGCATGCCCATCCGCTCCGCCAGTTCGACGCTGGTGCGGGGCGGCAGAATATGGCGATCGCCTGCCGTCAGGTCTGCCGCATCCCCGTCTTTGCTGGGGTCGCTGTTGTAGGTGCGAATTACCAGCCGATCGAGCTGGGAGCCGGGGTCAGTGACCGATTGCGGGTCGCGCAGCACCACCAGAGGCGAGATCACGGGTTCGTAGCGCAGGTAGGGGAAGCCGTCGGCATCCTGGGGCAGCGCACACTGGGGCGTCAGTTGATTCAGCAGGGGGTCGTCCAGCAGCAGGCTATTACCGCACAGATCCACCATTCTGGCGCGAATCCGGTAGCGCCGCCCGAAGCGCAGGCTGGGCAGAGATCCAGGCACAATCGTAAACTGGGTGGTCATTTTGAACGGCGTGGCGGGCACATTCTGATCGCTGCTGGACTGATTCAGTGCTTCGCCTGGATCAGGACTACTGGAAAGCACTTTGCCGGGGAAGGGGACGCTCAAACTCCAGCCTGCCCAGCGGGCGATCGCCTCATGCACGTACATATCCTTAACACGCGGCTGGTCTGGAGCGGTGGCGGGCTGAGCCGCAGCAAGCTGGGTAAAGCCCTCCTCGTCCTGCACCACGCAGGTCTGGTCTTCGATGGTAAAGGTGCTGTCGCGGCGGTGTAGCGAGTGCCACTGGTTGGTGTGGCTGTCCCAGATGTCAAGACGATAGCCGTGGATCAGGTCTTCGGCGTAGAAGCGGGGCGTCTGGGGTGGATTCTGGGCAGGCGCGTTCTGGAAGTCTTTTGCCCGCTGAAAGGAGCGCAGCAGCTTTTCGCCGCGATCATCGGCAAACAGAGAGAACCCACCGGAGCGCAGGGAGGG
>JBIKWV010000028.1:0-13020 GCA_044356135.1 Elainellaceae cyanobacterium | reverse complement strand
TGAATTACTAACCCACTTAAAGGTTGGATTCCAAATCGATTCCAGTCAAGAAACTGCACCAATTAAACTCGCTAATCGAGTGGCGATCGCCCTCTCTACCCCATCCCAAATCACCCGATTTGGTGGCTTGAGCCTGGGCGAGTCCTGGGCGATGGTCAACGGGGTTCGCAGCTATCGAGAAACAGATGGTGCGATTCGCTGGCTGGTCAAAGATAACCGGGGGCTGATTGGTTTACCCATCTGGATTAACCGGGACACTGGGCAGGGCACCTTTCAGCGATTCAGCTTCAGTGATGAATTTCGGGAAGAATGCTGGGTCACGATTCCTAAACCGTCGGTAGTTCAGCCTGGGAAGGAGAGCAGGAAGCGATCGCCCAAAAAAGGCTGATTCTCCTGAGAGCCAGAGTTTTGAACCTTGAAAATTAAATAAGACTATTTGTGTTGGGATAGTTCAGTGCAACCTCAGATGCCGCAAGGCGCTCCTCCATCCCCGATCGCCCCTTCCCTCCTCAAATCCCTTACACTAGAAACACAGCGTTCTGCGAGCCGCTATGGTCAACACCGCCGTTCAGCACCTCAGCTTTGAGGACTATCTCACCTACGACGACGGCACCGACAGCCGCTATGAGCTGGTTGATGGAATACTGGTTGCAATGAATCCTCCCATTGTCGAGCATTTTCTGATTGCCAAGTTCCTTGAGCAGCAGCTAGACGCAGCAATACAGCAGCTCGGTTTACCCTGGCTGACCTTTCGAGAAGCCGGGATCAGAACCGGATTCGACAAATCCAGGCTGACGGATCTGTGTGTGGTCACAAAAGAGCAGACGCAGGAATTGCTGGGGCGATCGACCATATTCCAGACGGCACCACTGCTGGTTGTTGAGGTAGTGAGCGCCGACTCAGTGAAACGCGACTACCGCTATAAGCGCTCAGAGTACGCCGCAATCCAGGTTCCAGAGTATTGGATTGTCGATCCGCTCACGAGCAAAGTGACCGTCCTGCTGTGGGAAGAGGGTCTGTACGAAGAAATCGTGTGCGCTGGTGACCAGGTAATTATTTCGCGCGCACTCCCCGACCTCACGCTGACTGCTGCACAGGTTTTTGCTGTGGTCAGTGCTCTTTAGGGCGATCGCCCCACAATTCCCTAAACAGTCGATCGCCCCTCCTCAATACCAATCTGTGCATCCAATAAATACATTCCTGGGAAGTATCAGCATACGATCGTATTACCCCAGAAAGATCCGTAGGAGTGCGGGGAAAATTCATCAGTAAATTCGGGATGACTTGCTGTAGCGTCACAACAGCAATCTGTTCCTCACACACCTTTTCTGAAGATGAGCACACAAACCATACTCAGTCCTGTGAATGAGCAGGATACTATTCGCATAAATGCGCTTCATGCGCTGGAATACTGTCCAAGATTATTCTATCTCGAAGAAGTTGAAGAACTCTACACCCAGGATGCTGCGGTGTTTGCAGGGCGCAGGCTGCACGTCGAACTGGAGCGAGACGAAGACGGAGAATGGCAGCAACTTGTTTTAGAAAACCAGGCATTGGGACTGCGAGGCAAGGTGGATGCCTTGCGCACCCGCAGCGGCCAGACCGTTCCCTATGAACATAAAAAGGGACGATGCAAACGCGATAGCAACAACAAGCCCCAGGCATGGGAGAGCGATCGCCTCCAGATCCTCGCCTACGCCTGCCTGATCGAAGCCGAATTGGGTATTACGATTCCAGAGGGGCGGATTCGCTACCATGCAGACAACGTACTAGTTCACGTTCCACTGGATGATACAGGACGGGAGGCCGTAAGGGAGGCGATCGCCCGTGCCAGGGCACTCCGACTATCCCCCGAACGTCCACCTGTGACCACTAATGAACGGCTCTGTATGCGGTGTTCATTGGCTCCTGTGTGTTTGCCGGAAGAGACGCGACTGGCGCAAGGGCGAACCGACCAGGCGCTACGACTGTTTCCTGAAGACGACGAACGCAAAATTATTCACGTCACGGAGTCAGGAACCCGCATTGGTAAAAGCGGAGAGCAATTGAAAATTACAAAGCGGGACAACAGCACGACTGCGATCCCCTCGCATCAGGTGGGGCAGGTGGTTCTGCATAGCTATGTCCAGATGTCTACTCAGGCGCTCTATTTCTGTGCCGAACAGGAGATTGGCGTACATTTTATTTCTGGTGGTGGTCATTACCTGGGTAGTCTGGATACCCGCCAGGGCAGCATTCAGCGACGAATTCAGCAGTACAAAGCGCTGACTGATCCCGATATCTGTTTGAAGTTGGCCCAGCAACTCGTGACCTGTCGCGGCCAGAGCCAGCGCAAATTTTTGATGCGGGGGCAGCGAGGGAGTGAGACACCCAATGAAGTGCTATCTGAGGCGATCGAGCAAATGCAGCGGGTTTTGAAGCAGGTTCCTCAGGTCGAATCTCTTGCTTCGCTGTTAGGTCTGGAGGGTAACCTGGCGGCAATCTATTTCAAAGCCTTGCCTCAGTTGTTATCCGCCGATGCCCCAGCAGAGTTCCAGTTTTCAGGGAGGAACCGCCGCCCTCCAAAAGACCGCTTCAATGCGCTGCTGAGCTTTGGCTATGCCATGCTGCTGAAGGATGTCATGAATGCCATTCTGACGGTGGGGCTGGAGCCAGCGCTGGGGTTCTATCACCAGCCCCGAACTCAGGCACCCCCGCTGGCACTGGATCTGATGGAAATTTTCAGAGTACCGCTGGTGGATATGCCCGTGATGGCTTCGATTAACCGCAATCAGTGGGATGTTAACGCTGATTTTGAGGTGAAGGGTGAGCAGGTCTGGCTGAGCCAGGAGGGACGGCGCAAATTCATTACTCTCTATGAACGACGCAAGGAGGAAAGCTGGAAGCATCCGGTGACTCAGTATTCGCTCACTTACCGTCGCCTGATTGAACTGGAGGTGCGACTTCTGGAAAAGGAATGGATGGGTGAGGGTAGTTTGTTTGGCCAACTGGTTATCCGCTGAGGTGAACGACAATGGCTGAGACGAAAAATTACTACATGGTCTGCTATGACATCCGCGACCCAAAGCGGTGGCGCAAGGCTTACCAGTTGCTTCAAGGGCATGGCGAACGGCTGCAATACTCCATCTTCCGCTGTCGGCTGAATCAGCGAGAGCGGGAAAAACTCAGATGGAAGCTGGAACAGATTCTGAAGGACGAGGACAGCCTGTTGATTGCCGGGTTGTGCGATCGCTGCGTTGAGCGGGTCGAAGCCTGCAACCGTCCAGAAGCGTGGCAGGTTGACCATGACCTGCACCAGATTTTTTGACGCAAGGATCGCTGTCTGTCGAGTCTCAATACAATCGATTTCGCCTGAAACCTTTGGCCTGTCTGGTGTACAAGGGTTTCAGGCACGCTCAGGGTGCTTGCAATCGATAAAATGTTCATTGGGCCAGGGTTCCAAAGCGCCTGGGTTGGTTAAAATGGAAGAATGTTGAATGGTTGCAGTATGATCGCTCTCCACCTTGCAAACATTTTCAGTAATGTTGATGGAGTAAGGGTTACAGCGATCGGACTGCGAAACCTCTGATGCCGTAAGGCGTTGAGCACCGCAGTGGTCAGCAAATGCTTGCTGTACCCCCAGGCTGCGAAACCTCTGATGCCGTAAGGCGTTGAGCACTTGCCCGTGACGCGCTTCCGTCGCCCCTGTTGCTCCTGCGAAACCTCTGATGCCGTAAGGCGTTGAGCACAGGCCACAGCGCATACAAACCGCTACCAAAACGTCCTGCGAAACCTCTGATGCCGTAAGGCGTTGAGCACAATGAATCACAGCCAAAGGTACAGGTTACCGAGGCGCTGCGAAACCTCTGATGCCGTAAGGCGTTGAGCACTGAATAAACCTCAAACCCGCATTCTTTCGTGAAATCTGCGAAACCTCTGATGCCGTAAGGCGTTGAGCACACGGGTGCGATGATTCGGTGTTGCAGGGCGTATGGGACTGCGAAACCTCTGATGCCGTAAGGCGTTGAGCACAAGGCAAGATCGGCCCTGACTTTTACGACGAAGCCCTGCGAAACCTCTGATGCCGTAAGGCGTTGAGCACTCGTAATCACTCGCCCCGTAGAACCACGGGCAGGGGACTGCGAAACCTCTGATGCCGTAAGGCGTTGAGCACTGTTGTCCGGGTGCATCATCGTAAGAATGCACTTCCCACGCTGCGAAACCTCTGATGCCGTAAGGCGTTGAGCACCCGGGTCACCAGTCCATGCCAGCGACTCCGGCATAACTGCGAAACCTCTGATGCCGTAAGGCGTTGAGCACCTGACACGCAGGCGGCGGGCGAGATCGAAGAGTTTGAGCGCTGCGAAACCTCTGATGCCGTAAGGCGTTGAGCACCGGGCCTTTGCGTCGTTAAATCCTTCGGTACCCACTGCGAAACCTCTGATGCCGTAAGGCGTTGAGCACTCCAGGACAGCATCCATAGATGGCGATCGCCGCGCCCTGCGAAACCTCTGATGCCGTAAGGCGTTGAGCACCGAATGGACTTGTCATCGGATGAGCCTCACCCCACTGCGAAACCTCTGATGCCGTAAGGCGTTGAGCACCCGCCGTGTCCAATAACTCCGACGTAAGAATCTACGTCTGCGAAACCTCTGATGCCGTAAGGCGTTGAGCACCGGGATGCACCAACAGATTGAAGCCGTTTCCGAGTTCCTGCGAAACCTCTGATGCCGTAAGGCGTTGAGCACATGCGGGCGGTGCGGCGATCCACTCAGCGCGGCCATCGGCTGCGAAACCTCTGATGCCGTAAGGCGTTGAGCACGCGGCAATCTTCGGGATGGCGATCGCCTCATCAGTCACTGCGAAACCTCTGATGCCGTAAGGCGTTGAGCACACCAGTATTCCGCGCCGCAAAAAAGCGAAAAAAGCTGCGAAACCTCTGATGCCGTAAGGCGTTGAGCACAAAACCAACACAGCAGGACTGAACCTGATTAAAGAACTGCGAAACCTCTGATGCCGTAAGGCGTTGAGCACTGCTTAACGAAGACTTCACAGACTTCTTCGCCCTCTGCGAAACCTCTGATGCCGTAAGGCGTTGAGCACACTCAACAGCAGGGATAAGCAGGCCAATATCGACTGCGAAACCTCTGATGCCGTAAGGCGTTGAGCACTGGGAACCTGCGATCGGGGGCGGTTTCGCGTGGAAACTGCGAAACCTCTGATGCCGTAAGGCGTTGAGCACGATAAAAGGGTGTAACCGGGGCTGTAACTGCGAAGCTGCGAAACCTCTGATGCCGTAAGGCGTTGAGCACCGGTAGATGCCGGATTTCACTTACTCACCTCCCATCAACCTGCGAAACCTCTGATGCCGTAAGGCGTTGAGCACTTTTTGGATAACCACAACCCTACCCGCGACTTGGGAAACTGCGAAACCTCTGATGCCGTAAGGCGTTGAGCACCTTAGAGATTAGAATAGAGGGGCGATCGCAAAGGTCTGCGAAACCTCTGATGCCGTAAGGCGTTGAGCACACTGAATTGAGCGATCGGAATTATGCGGCCTGCGCTGCGAAACCTCTGATGCCGTAAGGCGTTGAGCACATAACTGATCCTCGCGTTTGGCTAATCCTCCTCTACTGCGAAACCTCTGATGCCGTAAGGCGTTGAGCACACCGATAATCGACTTCCTAGGCAATCTTTAGACTGCGAAACCTCTGATGCCGTAAGGCGTTGAGCACATGCAGCAAAGTCCCGGTGCGGTGTTGTTTGGCATCTGCGAAACCTCTGATGCCGTAAGGCGTTGAGCACTTGCCGCAACGGTGGCGATCGCGTCCCCTCCCCCGCCTGCGAAACCTCTGATGCCGTAAGGCGTTGAGCACATCTTGATTTCCTCGGCAGGCACACCCATTGCAACTGCGAAACCTCTGATGCCGTAAGGCGTTGAGCACTCGCCTAATTTTCACGCGATCGCCTCCACCCACTCCTCCCCATGCTCCCCATGCGCGAGATCCCGGATCTGCTCCGCCATCTGTAGTTCATTGAGCGGTTGTTCCTGCTCCATCTGGTCTACTGTTTAGTCAAGCAATATTTGTCGGGTGATATGCCGCGTGGAGTGCGGCTTGTGTCAAAGTTCAGCATTCCACCCCCTGGGGTTGAAAAAACCCAACCTGAGTAGCAAGACAATTATGGCAGGATGCAGTCATTCCTCAGTAAAGTGTCAAAATGCAGAACCCCCCTCCCGATCCTCAACCGTTCAAAGCGACTCAGCTACTGATCAAATTTACTTTAGGCGCAATGGTTAGCGGTTTCCTGGCGCTCGTCCCGCTTTCCTATATCTGGTGGTCTGCTGCCGATATTACAATATCTCAACTCCTGGTGGTACTCGCGTTTGGAGGGCTGGGAGGGGTTTTAGGTCTGTTCAGCAACCCTCAACAAATCGGTCGCTTCTTCGACTCGATTCCCTGGTTCTAAATTCACCATCGCCACGATGCAACACCAATTCGTAGCCCTGCCAAAGATTTAGGTTCAGTACTGGAGTTTTGACTATTTTTCCTGTAATGCCGCGCAACGCTCTCTGCGAGAGCGTTGCGCGGCATATTAAATTTTAGCGCCGACTTTTCCTGAAACGCTAACTCCGTTAGCGTTTCAGGAAAAATCGGCGCAATTTAGTCAAAAGTTCAGTTTTATTCTGTGGAATTTTGATTTCATTTTGGTTTTACCAGAGCCTTGCAAAGATGTCAAAAGACAACCTGTCAAACTTAGTCGAAGACGACTTGTCATGCTTTCATCTGTGGGATCGAGTCTTTAAGAAATCCCTAAAATACTGGACGGAAAAGGGATTCACTGAGTAAGCTACGGAAGGAGAGGTATGGCACAACTAACCCGACAGCGGTTTACAGTGGTGATTGGCTCCCTCTAAAAAATGGAGTTCTTGTCAGTTTCCAGTTTGACTACCAGGAAGATAAGAGATAGGGGGCTGTAGAGAACATGGAAAATATTGCAGGTGAGCAGATTGTTACAGTTCTAGTGCTCGTCACGCTGAACTTTGTATTTTTTATTGATCTGCTTTCAATGATACAGACTGATCTCTGTTTTGTATTTTAGCCTTGATTTCCATTGGAGTATTCGCTGCTCTCTGCTGATCTTTATTTATTATGCTGGAGTATCTTCCCCCGCTCAATGATCACAACCTGCCTTATCCCGACACGATTCATCCAATCGTTGTGCATTTTGTGATTGCAATGGTTCTATTTTCGGTAATCTGCGATATCCTGGGCTATTTCACACGCAACGTCCGTTTTTATGAAGTGAGTTGGTGGAATTTATTTTTTTCAACCATTTCGATTTTTATTGCAATCATCTTTGGGCAAATTGAGGCAGGATTAGCAGAACCTTACTCCGCCGCAGAAGCAACGCTGAATCTACATACGCTATTGGGCTGGTCACTCTCTGGCGTAATTGCAGCGATCACAGCGTGGCGATATGTCTTACGCTCTCGCAATCCAAAAGAGTTGCCTATCCCATTTTTAGGGGTGGGCGTTGTGTTGGTAGGGTTGGTTTGCGTTCAAGTCTATTTAGGGGACCTCCTGGTCTGGGTGTACGGACTGCATACGGTGCCAGTGGTGGAAGCGATGAAGCAGGGAGTGCTGTAATGAATCTGGACTTAATCGATCAAGTCAGGGATCAACTGGGTGCCAACGGGTTACCCTATCCCATTCCCATTCATCCAAACCTGGTGCATTTGACTTTAGGTTTATTTATTGTGGCGATCGCTTTTGATATTGTCGGTGTTTTGTTTCCTCTAGAAAAACCCGTCTTTAAGTTTCTGGCAATTCCAGCCACGCGATCCAACTTCTTTGACGTAGGTTGGTACAACATCGTTGCGGCTGCCATTGTTACCTTCTTTACCGTCGCTGCTGGTTTCTATGAAATCTTGCTGGCAACCCCTCCCTCTGATGTCACAAGTACCTGGGGGTTGCAGGCAATGGAAACGCTGCTCTGGCACGGAGTGGGCGGGGTGGCGTTACTGCTGTTGATTGTGGCTATGACCGTTTGGCGAGGGTTTCAGCGGTTTCTCTGGCGCAAAGATCGGGCACAGCAGGTGCAATGGAGCTATCTCCTGGCGGGCCTGGGGATCTTTGCCTTGATGTTTGCCCACGGGACGCTGGGCGCACAACTAGCAGCGGAATTTGGTGTACATATCACTGCCGATCGCCTGTTGCGCATCGGTGAAAATCCAAATTTGCTGTTGCAGTGAGGGGCCGCATGAGCATTCGCACAATCTTGACTCTAGGAATCATGGCGATCGCCCTTGCTCTCATCAGTTTATGGATGGGGCAGCAGGCGTATTCCTGGTTCCCTCCCCAGGCTTCCGCAGAAGCGGTGCTGGTGGATCAATTGTTTAGTTTTCTGGTGACGCTGGGAACGTTTATTTTTCTGGGCGTGGTAGGGACACTGACCTATGCCGTTCTGTTTCAGCAGGCAGGCAAGTATGACTACAGCGATGGCCCCCATATTGAGGGCAATGTCCCCCTGGAAATCATCTGGACAGCCATTCCCTTTGTTCTGGTGATCTGGATTGCAGGCTACAGCTACCAGATTTATGACCAGATGTCGATTCTGGGGCCGATGGAGCATGTGCATATGGGCATGGCAACGGCGGCAGCAGCGCCACTTGTGAAATCTCCCGATCAACCATCGGTAGAACCCATTGACGTTTACGCACGACAGTGGGCATGGGAATTCCATTATCCTCAACCCGCCATCAGCAGTACCGAACTGCATTTACCCAACCGTCAGCGGATTAAGCTGACGCTGCATTCTGAAGATGTGCTGCATGGCTTTTTCGTACCAGCCTTCCGTGTTAAGCAAGACATCATCCCCGGTCAGGTGATTGAGTTTGAATTTACTCCGATTCGGGAAGGGCGCTATCGGCTGCGAGATTCCCAGTACAGCGGCACCTATTTTGCCGCGATGCAAACTGATGTGGTGGTGGAGTCACCGGAAGCCTACCAGCAATGGCTGGCAGCAGTGGCAACCCAACCTCCCGTTGCCGCCTATAACCGCGCCTTTGATGAATATCAGCGTGCCCGCAATCCCATCAGTACGGGATGGAAAGTTGTCGCGCCTGCCCCTCCTCCGATCGTTAACGCTCCCAGTTTGCAAGCGAGTACCCCATGACGAATCTTTCGGTTGATGCGATCGCGCAGGTTGAACAACCGCTCCCCGGTGCGCCAAACAACTGGAAGCGGTTCTTTAGTTTCAGTACCGATCACAAGGTAATTGGGATTCAATACCTGGTGACGTCCTTCTTCTTTTTCCTGGTGGGTGGCATCTTTGCCATGATCATTCGGGGGGAACTGATTACCCCAGAAGCCGATCTGCTCGATCGCGCCGTATACAACGCCATGTTCACGATGCACGGTACGGTGATGCTCTTTCTGTGGACATTCCCCTCCCTGGTGGGGCTATCCAACTACCTGGTGCCCCTGATGATTGGGGCAAAGGATATGGCGTTTCCGCGCCTGAATGCGGCGGCATTCTGGATGGTGCCTGTGTTTGGGGTAATTTTGATGGCAAGTTTCCTGGTTCCTGGTGGCCCCTCCCAATCGGGTTGGTGGGCGTATCCTCCGGTAAGTCTCCAGAATCCTACAGGGAATTTAGTCAATGGACAGGTGCTGTGGATTCTGGCGGTAGCCATTTCCGGCGTATCGTCCATTATGGGAGCCGTGAACTTTGTCACGACAATCGTGCGGATGCGGGCACCGGGCATGACCTGGTTTCGCTTGCCCGTGTTTGTCTGGACGGTTTTTGCCGCGCAGATCATTCAACTATTCGGCTTGCCTGCTCTGACTGCTGGAGCCGTTATGCTGCTGCTAGATTTAACGGTGGGCACCAGCTTTTTTGATCCCGCTAAGGGTGGCGACCCAGTGCTATTTCAGCACTTCTTCTGGTTCTATTCCCACCCTGCTGTGTATGTGATCATCCTGCCGATTTTTGGCATTTTCTCAGAAATTTTCCCGGTCTATGCCCGCAAACCGCTGTTTGGCTACAAGGTCGTTGCCATCTCGTCCCTGATCATCACGGGATTGAGCGGGATTGTCTGGGTGCATCACATGTTTGCCAGTGGTACTCCGGGCTGGATGCGGATGGTGTTTATGGCAACGACCATGTTGATTTCTGTGCCCACGGGCATCAAGGTCTTTGCCTGGGTGGCCACCATCTGGGGCGGCAAACTGCGCTTGAACACACCCATGTTATTTGCTCTGGGCGGACTGGTGATGTTTGTCTTTGCAGGGGTGACGGGCATCATGCTGGCATCGGTTCCCTTTGACATTCACGTTAACAATACCTATTTTGTTGTCGGTCACTTTCACTATGTGATTTACGGTGCGGTGGTGATGGGAATGTATGCAGCACTGTATCACTGGTTTCCCAAAATGACGGGACGGATGTATTCGGAAGGGTTGGGCAAGCTGCACTTTGTGTTGACCTTGATTGGCACGAATCTCAACTTCTTCCCCATGCATCCCCTGGGCTTGCAGGGAATGCCCCGCCGGGTTGCCTCCTATGACCCGGAATTCGCCTTCTGGAATGTGGTTGCCAGTTTGGGGGCGTTCCTGTTGGGCATGTCTACCTTGCCCTTTATTCTGAACATGATTGGCTCCTGGGTGCAGGGTGAAGCGGCTCCTAAAAATCCCTGGCGGGCGATCGGGCTGGAATGGTTGGTGTCCTCGCCACCCACGGTTGAAAACTTTGAAGAACTGCCAATCGTCATCGCAGAACCCTACGGCTACGGTAAGACTGAACCACTGGTTGCCAATCCGGATCGGTTGGAGGTTGCCCATGAATCCCATTGAAGTCAATCCCTCTTTAAACGCAAAGGTTCCCACAGATCACGCGACCGATCTGCATCCCAGCCCAGAGCACCACCACGATGAAGCAGGCAACAGCATGTTTGGCTTCATCGTGTTTCTGCTGTCAGAAAGTGTGATTTTTCTCAGCTTTTTCACTGGATATATCGTCTACAAAACTAACGCTCTGGACTGGTTGCCACCCGGTGTCACAGGGCTGGAAATCCGTGAACCTGCAATTAATACGGTGGTGTTAGTTTCCAGTAGTTTTGTCATCTACGTTGCCGAACGATTTCTGCATGTCAAAAATCTCTGGGGATTCCGGCTGTTCTGGCTATTGACGATGGCAATGGGCAGCTATTTCCTCTATGGACAGGCGGTGGAATGGAGCGGTTTACCCTTTGGCTTAGCCGATGGTGTATTCGGTGGCACCTTTTACCTGCTCACCGGATTTCATGGGCTGCATGTGCTGACGGGGATTCTATTGCAGGCGATTATGCTGGTGCGATCGCTCATCCCCGGTAATTACGATCGCGGTGAGTTTGGGGTAGCCGCCACATCTCTGTTCTGGCACTTTGTCGATGTCATCTGGATTATTTTATTTGTGCTGATTTATGTGTGGCAGTAATCGCATGGCAGTGAGGCGAACCCATGATTATCGATGACCAAATTTATGATCTGATCATTGTCGGCACGGGTGCGGGAGGGGGCACGCTGGCGGCAAAACTGGCTCCCACAGGCAAGAAAATTTTGATCCTGGAACGGGGCGATTTCATGCCCCTGGAAGAACAAAACCGCAGCAATGTAGACATCTTCAAACGGGAACGCTACCACGCTCCTGAACAGTGGTACGACACTGATGGAGAGCCGTTTTCGCCTCAGATCAATTATGCGATCGGCGGCAACACTAAAATCTATGGTGCCGTGTTGACACGATTCCGCAAACAGGATTTTGAGACGGTCAATCACCAGTCGGGCATCTCGCCAGAGTGGGAGGTCAAGTATACAGACTTTGAACCCTATTACACAGAAGCCGAGCAGCTTTACCAGGTGCATGGTCAGGTGGGGGCTGACCCCACCGAACCGCCCCATAGCCGGGACTATCCCTTCCCTGCCGTCTCCCATGATCCGCAGATCGAACCGATTGTAGAAGCATTGACCCAGCAGGATTTACACCCCGCCCCGCTGCCCCTTGGATTAACGCGGCAAGCGGATGATCCCACCAATGATTCTGAGGTGAGTGGCATTGTCCCTGCCTTGAAGCATCCAAATGTGACGTTGAAAACAGGTGCTAAGGTCGTTTGCCTGCATACCAATCCATCGGGTCGAGCCGTCAAGGGCGTAGAAGCCGCAATCGCTGGACAATCCTATCTGTTTCTGGCAGATCTGGTGGTACTATCCTGTGGAGCGGTGAATTCGGCGGCTCTGCTCCTGCGATCATGCAGCGATCGCCACCCCAGCGGGTTAGCCAATAGCTCTGGTCTGGTCGGTCGCAACCTGATGAAAAGCTTGATGACGGTTGTAGTGCAACTGAGTACCAAACCCAATTCTGGTGCTTTCCCCAAAACCGTTTGCGTCAATGATTTTTATGGGGGCGATCGCGATTTTCCTTATCCAATGGGACACATTCAAAACGCGGGTGGTTTACTCACAGATATCATCTTTGCGGAAGCTCCACCCATGTTCTCAATTCTGGCAAAATTCATGCCTGGTTTTGGACTGAAGCAGCTAGCCACCCACTCGATCGGCTGGTGGGCACAAACGGAAGATTTACCCGATCCGGATCATCGAGTTCGGGTCGAAGGGGAGAAACTGTATATCGACTACACCCCCAACAACGTGGAAGCGCACGATCGCCTGATTTATCGCTGGACCGATAGTCTCAAAACCATTGAAAAAGAACTGGATGGATTTCAACGGGGTGTGATGCATCCACGGGGTGAAATTCCGATTCAGGTGATGGCAAATCAATGTGGCACCTGTCGGTTTGGCGAAGATCCCACGACATCTGTATTAGACCTGAATTGTCGCACTCATGATATCGATAATCTCTATATCGTCGATAGCAGTTTTTTTCCATCCAACGCCAGTGTCAGCCCTGCTCTGACCATTATCGCCAATGCATTGCGCGTCGGTAATCATTTGATTGAACGATTGCACTAAGAGCCTATCCGAAAACCCAAATTCTGGA
>JBIKWV010000670.1:0-3755 GCA_044356135.1 Elainellaceae cyanobacterium | reverse complement strand
GACTGAAACGCTGACAACGTCAGCGTTTCAGTCAAAATCGGCGCAATTTAGTCAACAGCCCATCTGATAGTGAACTCCTGTAACGCCGAACCCCCAAACCTGGTCTATCGCGTCAATATAGGAAACTGAGGGTTCTCAGAGTATGCGGTTTCGCTACAGCCAGGTATTGTTTTTGGTGAGTAATGTATAAAGCGGGTGAGTTGTCCTGGGTGGTTCTCCGGAGTAACCCAGGTGCGATCGCCCCTCCAGGGAACTGCGAAGCAACCGCACCCCTGGCTCCACACTATTTGAGACAAGCAGCGGTTCCACAAGAGGTTTTATGGACGACAAGTTTATTCACTATCCAATGGTTATCGGCGGCGAGAAGGTCACCTCTGGCAGTGAGGACATCATTGACCCCGCCACTGGCAAGGTCTTTGCTACCGTTGCCCAGGGCACGAAAGAAGATGTAGACCGGGCAGTGCAGGCCGCCAGGAAAGCGCAGGAAATTTGGGGTGCCATGACTTATGGCGAGCGCTGTGCCGCCATCATGAAATTTGCTGATGCGCTGGAAGCCCACACCGAAGAACTGGCCATGCTGGAGAGCAAGAACGCAGGCAAGGCTACCAAGCTCACGATCAATGGCGATGTTCCCTTCACGGTCGATAACTTCCGCTATTTCGCCTCTATCTGTCGGCGACAGGAGGGCGCGGCAGCAGGTGAATACGTGGGTGGCTACACTTCGATGTTACGGCGGGAACCCGTTGGCGTTGTGGGTGCCATTACGCCCTGGAACTACCCGCTGAATATGGCGGCCTGGAAGGTGGCTCCGGCGATCGCCGCGGGTAACGCCGTCGTCCTTAAACCTGCTCCCAATACCCCCATCACCACCATCCGCATGGCCGAAATTGCTCTGGAAGCTGGCCTGCCGGAGGGGTTGATCAACATCGTGACAGGTGGCGCTGAAGTTGGTGAGGCCATCTGCACCCACCCCGAAATCAATATGGTCAGCTTTACGGGCAGCACCCGCACGGGTAAGCGCGTTGCGGAACTGGCCAGCCCCATGATCAAGCGAGTGACGCTGGAACTGGGTGGCAAAGCCCCGTTTGTGGTGTTTGCTGACGCAGATATCGAAGCTGCCGTCCAGGGAGCTGTCGTCGGAGCCTATGTCAACTCCGGTCAGGACTGCACCGCAGCGGCTCGCATTTACGTGCAGAATGAGGTCTATGACCAGTTTTTGAATCGTCTGGTAGAGGTTTCCAAACAGGTGAAGGTGGGCGATCCCTTCGATGAAGATACTGACATTGGTCCTCTTTCCAGTCAGGCACACCTCAACAAGGTGAAAGGCTACGTCGAAGAAGCCCGTCAACAGGGGATTGAAGTCATTACCTGTGGTGAAGTGCCCGGTGAAGGCTTCTACTTCCCGCCGACGATTATTGTGAACCCACCCCAGGATGCAAACTGCGTTCAGGAAGAGATCTTTGGTCCCGTTGTCACCCTCCAGCGCTTCTCCACTGAAGAAGAAGCTGTCCAACTGGCCAATGATACCCCCTATGGTTTGGCTGCAAGTGTGTGGACGCTCAACGTTCAGAAGGCGATGCGGATGGCGAAGGCGATCCAGGCGGGTGCGGTTTGGGTCAATGACCATATCCCGATCGCCAGCGAAATGCCCCACGGTGGATTCAAGCAAAGCGGGATTGGCAAGGATCTGTCGCACTACGCGCTGGAGGAATACACTGTCGTCAAGCATGTTGTCTTCGACATCACGGGCGATCAGCGCAAGCCCTGGCACTTTGCCACTTTTGGGAAGGCTGATGCGTAGTAGTCCACCAAAAAAACTTTGCCTGGTTAGTGTGGCGCGCGAAGCGCGCCACACTAACCAGGCAAAGTTTTTCAACCCGACAAATATTGCTTGACTAAACACTAGTGGGTCATTTGGCATGGGTATCGCCATTCCTGGCATATTGCCCGTCTGGGCGGGCGGGATGCCCACCCCACAGAGGGATGGCGATGAGCAAAGCAAATGACCCACCAGTGCAGCGAATAAATATAGCGCTTCGCGCTTGTATAAGGTACAGATTTTGTGAGAGAGCCGTGCGGAGCGCGGCTCTCTCACAAAATCTGTACTTCACTCGAGCGAGAACCGCTATAGTTTTGCAAGGGGTGCAGGGGTGATTCCCCCTGGAGGGGGCAGGGGGTGTGACCCTGCTTGAGGGCGAAGCCCCCAAAGCCCCTATGTTACAAAATTTAGTACTCGCAACACTAGTAGCTTCTAGCCTCTGACATTTCAGACCTCGGAGGTTTTCAGAACCTCCGAGGTCTCAACCTACTCGGACGGCAATATAGCGCTTCGCGCTTGGATAAGGTACAGATTTTTGATAGAGAGCCGCGCGGAGCGCGGCTCTCTATCAAAAATCTGTTTACATCGACAATTGGCGTGTATTGAGGCGGCAGGCGATTACCCCTTCGGGGAACTGCGAAGCAAACGCGGCAATGGTTTTACTATCCGAGAACTGCGCGATCGCCTCTCCCAAATCCCTTAATTCCGCCGCAGCAAAATCTGCACCTCGGCATTACCGAACTGACCGGAGAAATGCTGCAAAAACTGAATGGCTTCTTCAATCGAGGAGAACTCAGCATTCACTGTGGATTTACCACCCCTGTTTAGAAAAGCCTGTGAAGCCTGGTGCGTGACTGCATTGGAGTTTACAGGTTCCCCCCGCTGCTCCTGACCATCCAGATAGAACAAGGCCAATCGCCGATTCACTGTTCCGGCCTGCTCAACCACCAGCACTTCTCGACGGACTGGAACCTGTACCATCTCTGTCACGATCTCTTTTCGGAGAATCACCTCTCCGACTTTGCGTCGCCGACGGTTCACAACCAGCCGTTCTTCTAACAGCTTGATCGACTCCCCATCCTCGGTCCTGATGTTGGTGGCAATATTGGCTGCATTGGCCCGCACTTCTGGAACTTCAGGCATGGCTCTGACAAAGGGAATCTCCTGCTCCGACTGAACGGTCGGCACATGCTGAGCAGCGGCAGTCTGGTTGATGGAGACACCACCAGGAACAATCACAACACGCGTTCCCTGTCCATGCGACTGGTGCTGGTGCTGCTAACCCCTTCACCCACCAGCGTCTGGTCATATTCCACGGGGGTAGGAGTATCAACCATGCTGGTGCCCATTCCGACACCTGTTGCACCAGCACCAATATCGGTGCCCATGCTCTGGCGTTTGCCCATGGGACGGTAGCTGTCACGCACCCGGTCTTCGTAACTGTTGTCCACCATTGAGTTCTCGTTGTAGGTGGGCATTTGCTCAACTTGCTCGCGGGTCAGACCATCGACGTAGATGCGGCGATCGCTCCGGCTCACGCGAGCCTGACCCACAGGCAGCAGCACTTTCTTACCGAAAATCCACAGGCCAGTGTTGACAACGAAATAGCGGATGCGACCGTCGTCATCGACCAGCAGATCGTCTACGGAACCAACCTTGTCATTGCCAGAATAGAGGTCATATTTCAGGATGTCTTCCTGATTGTCAAAATAGTCTTGATAGTTGGGATCAAAATCTCTAAGTTTATGCAGTGGCATTGCAAAGTCCTCGTTATCTAAGGTCTTTTCTAAAGGTTAAAAAAAACACAGAATATGCCATCTTCCTGGCGCAATATTCCCTGTAAACCTTTAACTGGACTTTTGACTAAATCTCGCCGATTTTCTTGAAACGCTGACGCAGTCAGCGTTTCAAGAAAATCGGCGCTAAAATTAAGTTC
>JBIKWV010000668.1:0-3756 GCA_044356135.1 Elainellaceae cyanobacterium | reverse complement strand
AACACCTGTTAAAGCCGGGTCTCATCAGCCCTGATGATCTTCACCTTTATACCATTACAGATCGGGTGGATGTGGCCTGTGAGGCGATCGCCAGTTTCTACCGGGTCTACCACTCCAGCCGCTACGTGTCCGGCAGGCTTGTGCTGCGGCTTAACTACGACCTGGCGGATGCTGACGTACAGTCACTCAACGATAACTTTAGCGACATCCTGGTGCAGGGCCGCATTGAGAAAAGTTCCGCCTTCCCAGCCGAGGCAACCGAACCCGATATTGTCAGTCTTCCTCGGCTCGTCATGGAGTTCAACCAGCGAGATCTGGGGCGGCTCTATCAGATGATTCGGGTGATCAACAATCTCAGCCCTGTCGCGCCAGAATCGACCCATCCTGAGCAAAAGTGAATAATTTTTGGGGAGCGTCGCACGAAGTGCAACGCTCCCCAAAAATTATTCACGAACTCAGTCTAAATCAGGAGATTTTTACCAGAATCCGATCGCCCTCCACCTTCGACTCATAGACCGGGAGGGGAGACTGTGCTGGGCCACTCACCACCGCCCCGTCAGAGCCAAACCGCGCACTGTGACAGGGGCACACGAATTGCTTATCGCCTGCGCTCCAGGCAACCTGACAGCCGTTATGCGTGCAGGTTGGATTGACGGCCAGGGCAGCACCCGTACCGTCAGGACTTCGAATCACCATGACAGGTTTGGGCACCCCATCTTTCACCAGTAAACTGCCACCATCGAGCTGAGAGATCGCTCCCAGATCAGTAAACCCCTCTGCGGCAGCCTGTGGACTGGCAGCGGGCGCAGTCGCAGAGGGATTTGAAGCGGGGGCACAGGCGGCGATCGCCCACGGCAAAGAACCTGCAACAGTGCCGACCCCGACCCAGCCTAAAAATTTGCGTCGTTCCATAAAATCTCCAGCTTCGTGACTCACCGAACCAGGATGGCTCTATTCTTGAGTATAGGCAAACTTTACAAAACTTCAGATGACCCTCCCTGACTCCAGCCGACTCCAGTTCACTTCTGACCTGAAGATTTGCCGCATTCTAAACGGCATGTGGCAGGTTTCCGGGGCGCATGGACGCATCGATCCCCGTGCTGCATTGCCAATGATGTTTTGCTATCACGACGCGGGTTACACCACCTGGGATCTGGCGGATCACTACGGGCCTGCGGAAGATTTGATTGGAGAATTTCGGCGACAGGTAGTGGCCCAGCGCGGTCAGGAAGCACTGTCCCAGCTCCAGGCGTTCACCAAATGGGTACCCCGTCCCGGTGCGATGACTCGCCGCATTGTGGAGGACAACATCAATATTTCTCTGCGGCGGATGAACACCGACTGCCTCGACCTGCTCCAGTTTCACTGGTGGGAGTATCGCGACAATCGCTACCTGGACGCCCTCAAGCACATGGCTGACCTGCAAACTGAGGGCAAAATCCGCCACCTGGCCCTGACCAATTTCGACACCGAGCACCTCAAGATCATCCTGGACAACGGCATTAAGGTGGTGTCAAACCAGGTTCAGTACTCCCTGGTGGATGATCGCCCGGATATGCCAATGGCTAACCTTTGTCAGGAAAGAGGGGTACACCTCCTGGCCTATGGCACCCTCTGCGGTGGTCTGTTGTCTGAGAAATATCTGGGCCGACCCGAACCAGGGGGAGGTGAGCTGGATACCGTTTCCCTCAGGAAATATAAGAACATGGTGGATGCCTGGGGCGGTTGGGGATTGTTCCAGGAACTGCTGAAGGTGCTGAGTGCGATCGCCCAAAAACACAATGTCAGCCTCTCCAACGTGGCAGTCAAAGCCATCCTCGATCGTCCAGCAGTAGCGGGCGCAATTGTGGGGGCGCGTCTGGGTATCGCTGAGCACCTGGAGGACAACGCTCGAATTTTTTCCCTGACGCTGGATGAGGGCGATCGTAAACAGATCGAAGGTGTGGTCAGCCAGTCCCGGAACTTGATGCAGTTGATTGGTGACTGTGGGGATGAGTATCGACGTTAGCGTCTGGCATGAGAAGTTCAGTGATCTGACGGAACCATGTTCCGGATTCTACGGATGCTGATTTAAAAATTCCGTTTCTAGGATGAACACGAAGTCTGTGAAGCAAGGGTCAGGGCAGTAATCATGTGGCGATTTTTAAAGAACAACCAGAGCACCTTCCCTTCGGATCAACGACGGTTCACCCAGCGGCAGATTGATTTAACAGGTCAGCGTTCGATCGTCTGGGGCGCGTTGTTTCTGCTTAGCCTCACCCTGACCGTATTTCTGAGTTCCAGGCTCCTCAGCCAGCCTTCCCAGGCTGTCTCCGCCACCCCTTCAAGAACGGCGATGGTTCACCTGTTCGAGTGGACGTGGGACGATATCGCCCAGGAGTGCGAGGCTTTTCTGGGGCCGAACGGCTACGAAGCGGTGCAGATTTCGCCGCCCAACGAGCATCTGATCTTTGCTGAGAAAAGATTTCCCTGGTGGCAGCGGTATCAGCCTGTCAGCTACCGCCTGGTCAGCCGCAGTGGCGATCGCACCCAACTCCAATCCATGATCCGCCGCTGTCACACCGCTGGTGTCAAAATTTACGCCGATGCCGTGATCAACCATATGAGCGGCATGGAGCGGGGAGTCGGCAGTGCGGGTTCTACCTTTACCAAATACAGCTATCCCGGCATCTATACCTCCGAAGATTTCCACCCCTGCCGCAAAAATATTACTGACTATCAGGACCGTTACCAGGTGACTCAGTGTGAACTGGTGGGTCTGGCGGATCTGAATACCAGTTCTCCTCAAGTTCAGAAGCAGATCGTCGCCTATCTCAAGGATCTCCTCAGCGTTGGCATCGACGGCTTCCGCATCGACGCTGCCAAGCACATTGCCGCCGATGACCTCTACGCCATTCTGAGCCAACTGCGGCGTGAGGTTGACCCCGACCCCTTCATTTATCAAGAAGTTATCGATCCGGGCACTGAGGCCATCAAAAAATCAGAGTACTATCGCAGCGGCGAGGTTTTTGAGTTTGAGTATGGCCGCAAGGTCAGCGAAAAATTTATGGGCTACAAGGGGCAAACCCTGGACCAGCTAGAGACGCTGGGGGAATCCTGGGGCTTTGCTCCCAGCGAGAAGTCGATCGTGTTCATCGATAACCACGACAAACAGCGGGGGCATGGCGGCGGTGGCAACTACCTGACCTATAAAAGCGGCAAACTCTACGAGTTGGCCAACGTGTTTATGCTGGCGCATCCCTACGGTCATCCTCTGGTGATGTCTAGCTACCCGTTCTCCGACTCCGATCAGGGGCCACCTTCGGATCCAAACGGTAGCACCATTCCTGTTTACCGTAATGGGGAGATGGTCTGTCAGGAGTGGGTATGCGAGCATCGCTGGGAACCGATCGCCCATATGGTCAACTTCCGTAACCAAACCGCTGCTGTCCCCCGGGTCACCGACTGGTGGAGCAACGGCAAGAATCAAGTTGCCTTTGGCCGGGGTGATCACGGCTTTGTCGTGATTAACCGCGAAGACACCCCTCTGAACCACACCTTCCAGACCCAACTGCCTCCGGGAACCTACTGCGATGCCATTCAGGGAGGGCGATCGGTAGACGGTAAGACCTGCGCGATTTCCGGGTCGGAAATTCAGGTGGGGCAGAATGGACGAGTGGCGATCGCGGTAGATGGAATGACGGCAGTGGCAATCCATCGTGGAACAAGAATTCGGTAGTCGGATATCTTATTGCGTTTCTCGCTTTCGTGAAGTAC
>JBIKWV010000669.1:0-3756 GCA_044356135.1 Elainellaceae cyanobacterium | reverse complement strand
TTCAGCGTCTGACTTCATGGTTTCCAGTACTTCGTAGCCGTTCATCTCCGGCATCATAATGTCCAGCAGCACCAGATCAAAAGGGTGCGATCGCATCTTCTCCAGCGCCTGCCGCCCATTCTCTGCCGTCACCAGTTCGTACCCCTGCCGCTGAAGTCGCCGCGACAGCAGATCGCGGTTCATCTCATTGTCATCCACAACCAGTAGCAGACCCTGGCTTTGTGTCATGCAGGGGCACCCTCACCCAACAATGCCTGGATCTTACCCATCAGCCGCCCAAAGTCGATCGGCTTCGTATCGTAATCATCACAGCCCGCCGCCAGACACTTTTCCTGGTCTCCCGCCATCGCGTGGGCCGTCAGCGCGATCACCGGAATCCCTTGCGTCGCCCCATCTGCCTTGAGCTGACGCGTTGCCGACCAACCGTCCAACACTGGCAGGCTCATATCCATCAAAATCAAATCGGGTGCCTCTGACCGGGCAACTTCAACCCCCTGTGCTCCATCTATGGCGACCACCACCTGCATCCCCTGCCGCTCCAGCCGACGAGACAGCATATCCCGATTCATTTCATTATCTTCCACCAGCAGAATCTTCGGCATTCTCACCCCTTTCCTCGATTCTTCCATCACCCATGACCCATCCAGATCTGGCATTCAACCCATCGCCTGTGGCCAATGTCTACGGGCGCAGCATTCGGCCATCATGGCTTGCCCTCAGTGATACCCATCTACCGAATGCCGTGCCCCTAACTCCCCACCGCTATCACCCATCACCCATTCATCTGCGTTCATCTGCGTTCATCTGCGTTCCAACTTTCTCCGGCAACCGCATCCGAAACGTACTCCCCTTCCCCACTTCACTCACCACCGTAATCTCCCCACCCATCATCCGGCAAAACCGTTGGGCGATCGCCAGCCCCAATCCGGTTCCCCCATACTTGCGTGTTGTCGAGGCATCGGCCTGAGTAAACGCCTCAAACAGCCGGGAGAACTCCTCCGGGTTAATCCCAATCCCCGTATCGGCGACGGTAAATGCTATCCATCCTGCGGTCTGCTCCACCGTCAGGGTGATGGTTCCCTGCTCAGTAAACTTGGCGGCATTGCTCAGCAGGTTCAGCAGGTTCTGTCGAACCTTGGTCAGGTCGGCCACCATCCTGTCCGGCGCAGGATCGCAACAAATTTCCAGAGTGTTCTGGTTTTTGTTCACCAGAGGGCGTACCGTACTGACAACCTCCTGTACCAGCGGCATTACAGCAAATTCTTCAAGCAGAAGCTCCATCTTTCCAGCCTCAATCTTCGACAAATCTAGAATGTCGTTGATTAACGTCAGTAAATGTCGGCCAGCGCTGCGAATTTTTTGCAGGTCGGCGATCGCCTCCGCCTGCCCCATATCCATCGCATCTTCCTGAAGCATCTCGCTGTAGCCAATAATTGCGTTGAGAGGGGTGCGCAACTCGTGACTCATATTGGCGAGAAACTGGCTTTTGGCTCGGTTGGCCTCCTCTGCGGTCTCTTTAGCTCGCTGTAGGGACTCTGCCTGTTTACGTTCGGTAATGTCGCGCAGGTTGAGAATCACTCCATTCACCGCGTTGTTGTACAGAAGATTGCTGCCAACCGCCTCCAGGGTGACCCAGAACCCGTTCTGGTGACGCAGTTGCAATTCAAAGGAGATGGGGGCGTCGGCGTGGTGGAGGATGTCGGCCAGCGCAATCGTGACAGTGGACTGCGAGGTAGGATGCACCAGATCCAATAAACAGCGATTGATCAGCGCTTCGGTTGTGTAGCCCAAAATCGTTTTGAGGGAAGGACTACCGTACTGAATCAGCACCTCTGGGCTGAGTAGCACGACTGCATCAGAGGCATTTTCAATCAGGGCGCGGAAATATTCCTCACTGCGACGCAGCTCAGCCTGTGCCTGGCGCAGACTGGTTTCTCGGTCGCGCACTTCCCCAATCATTCGCTGAAATACCCGTGCCAGTACCCCCAATTCGTCCTGACGTTTGGCCACACTATCCAGCGTTTGGGGATCAAGGGCGTCATCGTTGAGGGTGGCAGCAGCGAGGGTAAGGCGGGCGATGGGGCCAGTGACGCGACGAGCCAGCAGAAGCGACACCAGCAAACCTGCCGCCAGAATTCCTGCAGAGGCGATCGCAACTCGCTGCAAATCTCTGCGAATGCTCTCCCATACAGGGTCTGTAGAGAGATAGAGCATTGCGGCTCCAGCAGGACGAAAATCACCGGGGACGGGCACCATGATTTTTAGAAAGTCCTGATCTAAATCGGTAACAGGTTGGCCGCGCTGGAGCACACGCCGCAGGTTGGCGCGATCGCGATCGCTCAGACTGGTTCCCTCCTCCTGTCCGGCACTTAAACTGCGAACCTGGTTGTTCAGATTCCGGTCCAGAATCCTGATCGACACAATGTTTCTGCCGTCTACCAACTGGTCGGTCAGCCGTTCCAGCGTCATTTGTTGCCGCATTCGATTGGCGGGGGAGGGTTTGTTCGGAGTTGTTGAGCGGGCAACGCGGGCCAGAAACTGGGCAATCACTAAACCATCCGCTTCCGATCGGGTCAGCATGGATTGCCGGGTGCCCCAGGCCAGCACCGCTGTTGTGACAGACACAGTGCCCGCCAGCAGCAGGGTAACCATGAGCAGGATGCGCAGACGCAGATTCATAAACGGAGTCGATGGAGGGGCAGAGTGTGGAGCTGAATCGCCAGGTCGAGTTCAGGTAAAGACTTTTGCTGAAGCAGGTACTCTACTTTGCTGTTGAGGCGAGACTGGTCAGCGGGACTGAGTTCACGAGTGACAAGTCCCAGCAGGGTGGGTGGTGGGGAGAAGGACTGCTGAAGCATGAGAAGACCCGAAAATTCCTCACGGGACAGAGAGAGCAGATCGAATAACACCAGAGCTGGAGGAGTCATGAATTCAACATCGGCATTGCCAGCTTCGGGCAGCTTATCTACTGCATTCACCGTCCACAAATTTGCTTCCAGCAGGAGTTTCAAGCGCTGTTGAGTGTCTGGGTCAGCGTGAATCAGGAGTGCCTGGAAAGAAGGGGCGCGATCGCCATCTTGTCCGCCAACAGGAGCATCACGCCAGTGGTGCAGGAGCGTCTCCAATCGAATCGAATCGTCGGCGCTGTGGGTCAGAGTGGCAATGTTAATGACCAGACCCTGAAGCGCAGAGCGCTCATTGAGCTGGAGTTCGGGGAGGCGATCGCGGCCAGGACAGGGAAGAACCATGCCTGCGACAGGAATGCCGCTCAGCTCAGGGCTGGTCTTCAGTGTGGAGAATATAGTCCAGCTATCCAGGGCAGGCATGAACAGATTCATCAGGATCAGACTGGGCCTTAGCTCTCTGGCCAGCCGCAGCCCCTCCTTGCCGCTCCAGGTGGTGACGACGCGGCATCCCTCCTGGTTCAAGGCTGCCACCATCCAGTCCCGCACAACAGGGCTATCGTCAATCACCAGAACCAGATTGTCACTGTCGGGTACGCTGATGATAGCCGTCTCAGACAGCACTGGTTGAGCAATCGGCAATTGCACGACAAAGGTTGACCCCTGACCAACTTCACTATGTACCTCGATTTCACCGTTCAGCAGCTTGCAGTAGCGGGCGCTGATGGCCAACCCCAGCCCAGAACCCCCATACTTGCGAGTGGAGGAGTCATCTGCCTGGGTAAAAGGCTGAAAAATTCGCTTCTGCTGCTCTGAGGGAATCCCAATGCCGGTATCTGAAACGGTAAAGACG
>JBIKWV010000667.1:0-3761 GCA_044356135.1 Elainellaceae cyanobacterium | reverse complement strand
ATGAAATGAGATGGAATGAACAACAGAAGGAGGATTATGATATAAGAGAAGAATCGTCTTAGAAGTCCGATTTTGCTGTCCGAACCCAGGGGTTCACTTCACAGGTTCTGCTTCACCGCTGAACCGCTCCGGCAGCTTATCCTGAAGGGCGGTGACCAATGCCTGGGCACTGGCTTTAGTGATGTAGTCCTCTTTGGACTGCGGCAGTCTGCTGATGCTGGCTTTCTCGTCGGGGCTGAGGTGATCCTGGGCGATCGCCCACTCTCCACCCGTTCGAGTCCCCGCAAACAGCGGATTGCCCTGAGTATGGGTGAGGGCGATGCTGAGCTGATTGTCCTGCTCCTCCATCTGCAAGGTTTTGTTGCTGGAGATGGCGATCGCCTCGGAGCCAGAATCCTCCAGAACTGCTCTGGCAGCTCTGGCAAACCCGACCACAGGCAGCCTGTTGGGGGTTAGCGCGATGGGCCATGAGCTGCTCCAGCACACCCGATTCTGTGGAGGGTGGTTGAGATTCGGAATGCTGACTTTCTTCTGCATCGACCTCGGCTGCTGTGGTTGGTGCGATCGTTTGCTCTGCCAGTCGTTCCTCTAACCGACTCACCGCGATTTCCAGGCGATCGAGCCGTTTGGCGAGACTTTTCAGGTATGCCTCAATCTGGTCAAGCTGTTCGCTGATGCTGGCTTCCCGGTCCAGCTCCAGCGGCTGAGATTTATAGTTGGGGTCGAGCTTCACGCCCAGCGCATCGACCTTATTCCCGACTGTGGCAGCCGCAGTTGCCAGGGGATTTGGAGTTGCAGAGTGCGCTGGCTCCTCCCCTGTTGAATGTTCAGTCGTTGCCTCTCGCAGGCGATCGGTCAACTGATCCACCTGCTCATTCTGCCGCTGGAGTTCCTGGACAATTCGGGCAATCCGCTCCTCATCATCCTGAGCCGCCAGATTCCCCAGCACGCCTTGTCCCACCACAATTCCCAGGGTTGCCAGTTGCCCCGCCAGCCCTGCCACATTGATGCCATTGTTCTCACGCCCATTCACCGCAGCCGAGGCACTGAAACGAGAGGCTTCCTCCAGTGGGTCACGGTAACGGAAGTCTCGACCGTTGGATTTGCTGGATCTCCCCTGTGTCGGGGCTTTCGATGTCGCTTTGCTCTGGGTTTTGGTTTGCGTTCTGACGCGATTCTTTGCTGCCGCAGGTACAATCAGCTCCTCCAAATCCAGATCGGTATCCAGGTCAGCTTCCAGCAGCGTCTCCAGCTCTTCGTCTGGCTCCTCATCAAAGTCGTCATCGAGATCGAGGGTGTCATCCAGTCCGGCATCCAGGTCATCAAATTCTGCTTCTGCAAACCCAAAGATTTCAGCGATGTTGGAGGGGGTGAAGTAGTTCTCATCTTTATCGGTCACGCCTTCCAGGTTTTTGATCAGGTACTTTCCACTGGTTCTCTGGCTGGGGTCGCTGGTGAGGTAGAAGCGATAGCCCCGGATTTCGTCGTCGCTGCCACCGCCCTCACAGAGTTCAACAGTGATGGGAGCCTTGCCCGATCGCTCACTGTAGGACTCAACGTAAGCCTTGAAGTCTTCATGGGACTCGACGGCACCGTGCGATCGCGCCTCTGCAATGGCTTTATCCAGGGTGTTCTCGATGTGGCGGAGTTTGCGGCGATCGGTCAGGTTCTGCCAGGATCGCTTCTGGGAACTCTGCCGTTGCCTGGGTCGGGTGGGTGTTTTGGTCGCCATAGGCACCCCTGGAACGCACACTGCGGTTGCTGTTGATGTCAACTTAGCAGGGCGATCGCCCGCGCTACCTGCACCCAATGGCGATTGATTCCATATCCAGTTGGCCAGGTTACAATAATCCCAGAATTGTCCCCTCTCAACCTGATCCGTCTATGAACAATAGTGTGATCAAAGATCCAACATTCCCAATGCGTCACGCTCAGGTGACGGAGCTGAAGAACACTGCCAGGATTGCGGATCTGGCAAAGGACGCTGATGTTTTGATTACCCGCAATGGCGAAACGATTGCCTATCTGGTTAACCCGGAGCATTATGAAGCGCTGGTCTCAGCCTGGAACACCTTGAAGGCGAAAGGGGACTGATTATGGTTTCGACAAAAGCCAAATTATGGACCGTCGATGATTATCACAGGATGGTCGAAGCCGGAATTTTAACAGGGAGCGATCGCGTTGAACTGTTGGAAGGACAAATTATCGAGATGAACCCCCAGCTTCCGCCCCACGCAGCGACCACTCAACGGGCTTTTCGATACCTGGATCGACTGCTGGAAGATGTTGCTTATGTGCGGATGCAGTTGCCAGTGACATTAAAACCCAAGTCAGAACCAGAACCTGACATTGCAGTGGTGCGCATTGATCCAAATGAGTATGGCGATCGTCATCCAGCACCGGAAGATATATTTCTAATCATTGAAGTCGCTGATTCAACGTTGCTGAGCGATCGAAAGCAAAAAGCGTACATCTATGCCAAAGCCAATATTGCTGAATACTGGATTTTAGATGTGAACAATCGGCAAGTCTACGTCTTTCGAGAACCAACTCCAGAAGGCTATCAGCAGGAAATGCTTGTGCCTGCAAATACGATGTTTGCGCCGATTGTGTTTCCTGCGATCGCCATTCCACTCAACCAGCTTTTTCTTCAAAACGCCTCCTAAGTGATAGAAACAAAATCCAAAAACAAGGCACTTTACAGGACAAATTAATAATCAGATGGACGTAATACTCACATTTCAAGCAACAAACCTTGACAACGAAGACCTACAAGCAGAGGTTGAGCGTCTTTTACCACAGATTAAGGAAATAGAAGGAGTAGAACAAGCAAATTTGATCAGTGTAGAACTACCACCAGACGGTTCCAAAGCGGGAGGTGGATTTTTACTGGGCGCACTCAAATTTGTTGCTGATAACTCAAAGATTATTCAAGGTTTGATGGGTTTGAGCAGTGCTCTACTGGGAAATAAAACCCTGAAGCTGACAGTAAAGGCTCCCGATGGAAGTGAGTTCAGCGGTGAGGCTAAGAATCGTGACGATTTAGAGTATCTGTTGAAACAAGCAGAAGAGTTTTATCAGCGACGGGGACAAAACCAACCATGAGTAAAGCAGCATTGCTGATTGGGGTAAGTGAATATAATAGCGAATCAGGCTTGAAGCCTTTGGCCAGTGCTGCTGAAGACGTGGAGGCTATGCAGCGCGTATTACTGCAATCAAGCGAGTTTAACAGTGAAAATATTACTGTATTAAAAAATCCTCAAAAACACGACATAGAAGAAGCAATCTATCATCTCTTTGATAACCGCCAAAAAGAGGATTTATTGTTGTTTTATTTTTCAGGACATGGCATCAAGGACGAAGCAGGCAAGCTATACTTCTCCCTTTCAGCTACTCGCAAGAATCAAAATGGTAACTTGATAAAGTATACTGCTGTACCTGCAACTTTGTTACACGAGAGCATGAACGATAGTCGATCAACCTGTCAAGTGTTGATATTAGACTGTTGCTTTAGCGGTGCTTTTGCCAAAGGATTGACAGTTAAAGATGATGGTAACATTGATATTCACACGCAACTTGGTGGTAAAGGACGAGCAATCTTTACCTCCTCAAATTCGACTGAGTATTCCTTCCACCAAGACAACTTTAAGCTATCAGTCTACACACACTTTTTCGTAGAGGGGCTGGAAACAGGAGCAGCCGACTTAGATAGTGATGGCTTGATTTCAGCCGATGAAATGCATACTTACGTTAGTGAAAAA
>JBIKWV010000666.1:0-3762 GCA_044356135.1 Elainellaceae cyanobacterium | reverse complement strand
CGCTACTTGCCAGGTGGTTCAGTCAGAGGCAATCGCAAACCTGGCAAGTAGCGATATTTACTGGGACACCATCGCCTCCATCGAACCTGATGGGGAAGAAGAAGTCTTTGACTTAACGGTTCCTGGCCCCCATAACTTTGTGGCGAATAACATTGTGGTCCACAACTCGATTGAGCAAGACGCGGATTTGGTGATCATGCTGTACCGCGACGAATACTATAACCCCGACACCCCCGATCGCGGCATCTCTGAAATCATCATCACCAAACACCGAAACGGCCCGGTAGGAACCGTCAAACTGTTGTTTGAGCCGCAGTTTACCCGCTTCCGCAATCTGGCCACTCCAGGACGCGCAACATAGTGAGTGAACGCGGCATATGGAGACCGATAGAGTGATTTTCAGCACCCAGTGGATCCGCTTATTTCGTCGGAGTCATATCCGCAGGTTTTTCGACCTGCCCCTCGTCAGGGAACAGACCAGTGGCGGGCAGTAGCGATAGGGATCCGCCCCGTGAAGTGCGGAGCGTCTCAAAGGTGCCTTTGATAAAGCTGGCAATGGGGACAGCGATCACCAGCCCCAGCACACCGCCTACCTTGATCCCGATGTCCAGTGAGATTAGCATCCAGACGGGGTTGAGACCCGTGAACTCACCCACGATTCGGGGAGCTAGAATATTTTCCAGTCCCCAGGAGATAATAATCGCCACAATCAGTACCTTGACGCCCAACCAGAAGTTTTGCAGAGCCAGCAGCAGGCTGACAATCAAAATTGTGGTGGTGCCACCAAAGGGGATTAAACTGGCTGCGCCGATGCCGAACCCGAACAGTTCTGCCAGGGGAATGCCCAGAATCACCATTGTGGCAGTTTGGGCAATCCCAACGATCGCCGCCATTGTCACCTGTCCGGCGATATAGCGCTCAAAGTTTTGCGGGAGTGACTGTCGGATTTGATTGCCCAGTTGGCTGGGGAGCCAGCTCAGGATGCCGCTCCAGAGGCGATCGCCCCTGAATACCAGAAAGATGGAAAATACCAGCGTCAGGAAGATATTTACCACGCTCCCAATGGCGCTGAAGGTGAGGCCAATCACCTGGGTAGTGAAGGAGCGCAGGCCGAGGGTTAGCCGTTCGATCAGCTGGTTGAAGGTGGTGCTGACATCGATTGGGAGTTGCTGGTCAGTGGCCCAGATTTCCAGAGTCTTGAGCTGCTGCTGTCCCGACTTAATCCACTCCGGCAGACGGGTTAGTAGTTCGTTGGCCTGCCGCAGAATCAGTGGCCCCAGCACGAAAGCCAGAATGCCCAGCGTCAGCAGAAATAGAAGCAACACCAGAGCGACCGCGATAATGCGGGGCAACCCCCGCTGGTGCAGAAACCGAATCGGGTAGTCCAGCAGGAAGGCGATCACCGTTGCCGTGATCAGAATACTGACCAGTGGCTGAAGTTCGTGTACCAGCACCAGCAGCAACCAGCCGTTGAGAAAGATCAGCGGGAAGGCAAGGCCAAGGGTCAGCCAACGGGGTAGTTTGTTGATGGACTGGAGCATAGGTGCGACGGTAGAAATCGGGGGAGATCACCCCTGTTTCCCTATGCTAACTCCGAACGGACTTGCCTTTCAGCCTTTCACCAGAATGGCAGATCTTGGAGGTGACCTCTGGTTACAGGGGACTACACGGGTCGGCGAGAAAAATTAGTACTTTCATCCATAAGAATTACGTAATTATACGGACGCTGATTCAGTGGTTTTGCCAGGAAAAAAATTGCGCTGCTTTCCTGGTGTCAGGCAATGGCTACCGGGAACACTAGAAGAGAGTGATTGGATTTCTATGCAGTTTTCATCTCCGATTCATACCATTTTTCATCGCCTAAAAACCGCTCCCCTTCAGGTAGCCTTAATTGTACCTTTTGCAACTCAGGTGCTGGTGGTGGTTGGAGTGGTCGGTTACCTCTCGTTTCAGAATGGGCAGCAGGCCGTCAGCGAGGTTGTACTGAAGCTGCAAGATAAGGCCAGCGAACGTATCCAGAAAAATCTCCGCCTGTATCTGCAAACACCAGTGCAACTGAACCAGATGAATGCGGAGGTGATCCGTTTAGGGGAGCTGAATTGGCGTAACCTGCCCAAAATGGAGCGGTACTTCTGGCGACAGGTTCAAACATTCCCGAATGCGACCTTTATGGGGCTGGGCACCGAGCAGCAGGAGTTTATTGGCGTTGAGCGGCTGGATAACGGGAAGCTGGTTGTTCGAGTTGCGGGATCGCGGACCGCCTATAACTTTGAAGGACATTTCACCGATGTGGAGGGCAATCGCACCACGCTCAAGAGTTCACGCCCCAACTATGACCCGCGACAGCGCCCCTGGTACAAAGCTGCCGTTGCTGCCGGAAAGCCTGTCTGGAGCGACATTTCTCCCCATGATTCTGACCCAACGCTGATGATTACGAAGTCACAGCCGATGTACGACTCTGCCGGGAAACTGCAAGGGGTGCTGGTGGGGTTTCTCCGGCTCTCTCTGTTAGGGGATTTTCTCAAATCGCTGCACATTGGCAAAACGGGGCAGGCATTTCTGGTGGACCGGTCGGGATTGATGGTGGCGACTTCAACGGGAGAACTGCCTTTTACCCGGTCGGGCGATCGCGTGAGTAGACTGGCTGCCAACGAGAGTCAGTCTCTGCTGACCCGGGCAATCGCGCAGCAGATCGAGAAAAATCCGGGTGTCTGGCAGAGGATTCAGCAGGAGCAGGAGTTTGAATTGATGCTGGATGGCGATCGCCACTTTATTCAGGTGTCCCCAATCCAGGACGATAGTGGCATGGACTGGCTGGTGGTGGTGGCAGTCCCAGAGGCAGACTTCATGGGGCAGATCTATGCGAATACGCAGAAGACGGCCCTTCTCTGCCTTGTTGCTCTGGCAGTTTCAATTTTGCTGGGAGCAATGACGGCCCGCCGGATTGTTCGACCCATCCAGCAACTGCGTGACGCTGCCACTGAATTAGCCGCAGGACGGTTTGAACAACCTGTACCGGTGCAGCGGCAGGACGAATTGGGAACGCTGGCGGGAGCGTTTAACCAGATGGCGACTCAACTCCAGACCACCTTTGCGGCTCTGCAGCGGAGCCACGCTGACCTGGAGGCGCAGCAACAGGAATTAGAGTATTACAACCACACGCTGGAACAAAAGGTTGAGCAGCGGACGCAGGAGTTGCAGGATAAGAATGTCTATCTCTCCGAAATGCTGCAACAGCTTCGCAGTACCCAGGCGCAACTGATTCAAACTGAAAAGATGTCGTCTCTGGGGCAAATGGTGGCAGGGGTGGCCCATGAAATCAACAATCCCATCAACTTTATCCACGGCAATCTCAATCATGCAGAAACCTATCTATTTGAACTGCTGTATCTGCTGAAGCTCTACCAGCAGCATTATCCAACGCCGAATGCTCAGCTTCAGGCGGCGATCGATGAGACTGATCCTGAGTTCCTGGAAACCGACCTGCGAAAGCTGTTGCAATCAATGAAAGTGGGGAGTGATCGGATTCGTCAAATTGTAGTTTCCCTGCGCAATTTTTCCCGACTGGATGAGGCCGATAAGAAGCCTGTAGATATCCATGAGGGGATTGATAGTACACTGCTCATTTTGCAGCATCGGCTAAAGTCAAAGCACGACCGTCCAGAGATACGGGTTGAGAAGCAGTATGGTTCACTGCCGCTGGTGGTTTGCTACGCCAGCCAGTTGAATCAGGTGTTTATGAATATTCTCAGCAATGCAATT
>JBIKWV010000665.1:0-3765 GCA_044356135.1 Elainellaceae cyanobacterium | reverse complement strand
CAACTTTATCAGCAGAGAGTTCAAGCCCATCTGCCAGAAATCGAATAAAATCCGCCTGTCGCGACAGCAAATGACCAACAAATTCCTGCAAGCCTACAATCATTGTCCAGGAGAGGAGCGCCCCGACCACACCAAACGTGATCCCCTGAAGTAGAAACGGCAAATAGATCCAGGTCATGGTCGCTCCTACCAGCTGCATTACCTCAATTTCTCGGCGGCGAGCCATAACGATCAGACGAATCGTGGTAGTAATTACAGCGATCGCGGTTAATGTCAGCATTGAAATGATCCCGAAGCTGACCCAGTTTAACCCTCGATTGAGCTGAGAAATTTGCTGAACTGCCTCATCGGCATACAGCACCTCATCCACACCATTTACCTGAGCCAGTTCCTTCGCCAGCGATTGAACCGCCTCCGGCTTACGCACCCGCACCTTCAGTTGATCCACCAGGGGATTGCCGTTGAGCTGCGTCGTTGCTCCCTGGATGTCTGAAATCCCCATTTCCTGAACCAGTTCTTGCCATGCGGTTTCCTTGGGAATCGCCGCCACCGTCGCCACCTCCGGCATCTTCTCCACAAAGGGTCGCAACGTATTCGCCTCTACCCCCGATTCTAGAAACACCGAGATTTCGAGCTGGCTACCAAACTGATTCAGGAGGCCCTCAAGCTGCCAGGACACCTGCAAACTCAGACCAAATAGAAACAGAAGCACCGTCACCGTACTGATGGCAGCCCAGTTCATCCAGCCGCCTCGCCGCAAACCCAGAAGAGTTTCGCGCATCAGGTAGTCAGACTTTGTGAGGAATTGCAGCATAGGACAGAGTACCCCGGCAACATTTTAAGTAGGTAGGCGTGATTAAGCTTGAAACCCACAAAGCTGTTCTGCCCTGAGCGAAGTCGAAGGGCAGAACAGCTTTGTGGGTTTCGACTTTTGCCACGCCCACTTACTTAGAATACAAAAATTGAATAGAATATAGCGTTTCTCAGTCTGGTGCAGGACAGATTTTTATTTGAGAGCCGCGCGGAGCGCTATGGTTTGTTTGCGCCCACACAAAGTATTCTATTCAATTGCCGAAGTAGTAGAGAGAATTCTCAAAGGGGCATCGCAACCCATCTGTTCCTAACTAGACTTTTGACTAAATTGCGGCGATTTCCCCTGAAACGCCGACTGCGTAAGCGTTTCAGGGGAAATCGCCGCCAAAGCCAAATATGCCGCGAAACGCCCTCTGAGAGGGCGTTTCGCGGCATTGCAGAAAAAAAGTCAAAAGTCCAGATCCTGAGAGTGAACCCCTCTGGCTAAGTGCCTATCCGAAATCCGAAAACCCAAATTTTGGAGGGCGTGACGCTGTAGCATCACGCCCTCCAAAATTTGGGTTTTCGGATAGGTTCTAACCCGGAATAACTCCGCTTCCGTTAATATGGGAAATATAAGGAATGTCACTCGCAAATATCCCATCCCATGACAGCCCAAATCCTGGTTGAGAAAAAAAAGCTGGCCAAGCCCCCGCTGGAGTTGCACTATCTAGGCGATCGCGTCCTGCGTCAGCCTGCCAAACGCATTGCCAAAGTAGATGATGAGATCCGCCTGCTGGCAAAGCAAATGCTGCAAACGATGTATAGCGAGGACGGAATTGGATTGGCTGCTCCCCAGGTGGGCGTAAACAAGCAACTGCTGGTGGTTGATGTGGAACTCGACAATCCCACCCAGCCGCCTTACATCATGATTAATCCAGTTGTTACCTGGATCAGTTCGGATCAGTGTGTGATTCAGGAAGGGTGTTTGAGCATTCCAGGCGTGTTTATGGATGTGACGCGATCCAAAGAGATCGAAGTTTCCTATAAAGATGAGAACGGTCGGCCCCAGAAGCTGCGAGCCACCGATCTGCTGGCGCGAGTGGTTTTGCATGAAATGGATCACCTGAACGGCGTCATGTTTGTCGATCGGGTAGACAATACCCTGGCGCTGAATCAAGAATTGAGCAAAAATGGCTTCTCAGTCCAGGCCGTTAAGCCTGTGAAGGAGTAGCGCCATGATGACTCCCAAAAGCGGTGCTTTTCTGGCAATTTCTTGCGTGATGGCGATCGCAGCTGTCGGTTCTGTTTTCGAACTGTCTTCGGGTGCTCCCCAACTGGGTACTCTCAATACAGGCATTATCCTGGCGCTCAGCATTCCGTTGACAGTGCTGTTTTTTCTTGCGGCGGTACGAGACGCACGGGCAAACCAGGGATAATTCCCCAATTGACCCCCCGTTTTGTGTAGAAACACCATGGCTGAACAGGCTGCACAGCGGGCAGTGTTGCGGCAAACTTTCACGGAGTTAGGTCGGGGTGTGAGCGATCGCCTCTATCTGCTGCCCCCCGACCGGGATGTCCTGATCGGGCGCGATCTCCACTGTCAGATTGTCCTCGACTCTGCCCTCTACAGTGGCGTTTCTCGACAGCACGCCCTGCTACGCTGTCCAACAAACGCCTCGATCGACTGGCAGATTGGCGACCTCAACAGCCGCAACGGAACCTTTGTCAACGATAAACAAATTCAGAGCTGGTATCCGCTTCAGCATGGCGACCGAATTGTGCTGGGGAAATCAGGTCCCCAGTTCATCTTTGAGGTTCAGGTTGAAGCCAGCAGCGCGACGAATCCATCCACCCACAATTCTTCTCACTATCCCTCCACGCTCGATCGCCTCACCCTCAGCCATCTCTTCCCTATTCTGTCCAACACCTCCGAAGTTCAGCGCAGTGCTTACCTGGTTCCTGGCGTTATCACCGTTGTCTTTGTGGTGCTGCTGTTTGTCTCTGTCGGCAACCCTACTCTGTTCAATGGCTTATTGGCGACATACCTGGCGGGCGCTGCCTACTTTGTGGTTTACCAGCTCTGCGGCAAACCCAAACCCTGGTGGGTGATTGCGGGAGTGGCGATCGCCACCCCTCTGCTGATTCTCAGTCCCGTGATGCCCCTGTTCCTGTGGTTCTTCCGGGACGTCCTTCCCGGCAACTTCACCCAGACAAACGGTTCCACCAACCTGCTGCTGGCAACAGTTCAGATGTTCTTTGGTGCAGGGCTAATGGAAGAGTTGCTCAAAGCTCTCCCCGTTCTGTTTTGTTGGTGGCTGGGATGGCGGGTGCAAGCACCCCTGCGCTATCAAATCGGCATCTGGGAACCCCTCGACGGAATTCTTCTGGGCACTGCCTCCGCTGTCGGATTTACGCTGCTGGAAACAATCGGGCAATACGTTCCCAGTTTCATGGTCAATGTCAGTCTCCAGTCGGGAGCGCAAATGGGGGCGGTTGCAGGTCTACAACTCCTGATTGCCCGGATCCTGGGTGCGATCGCCGGACACCTCGCCTACAGCGGTTACCTGGGCTACGCGATCGGCCTCAGCGTCCTTAAGCCCTCCAAACGCTGGCAAATTCTCGGTACTGGCTACCTGACTGCTGCAACATTGCACACCCTGTGGAATGTAAGTGGGTTGGTCAATTTGCTGGCTCTGGCAATCGTTGGAAGTCTTTCCTACGCATTTCTAATCGCGGCGATTTTGAAGGCGCGATCGATTGCAGGGAAGCGGTAATACAGCGCTTCTCAAGCACAGGATTCTTGTAGGGTGGGCATCTTGCCCGCCCAATTCCGGCGGGTAAGATGCCCACCCTACAGCAGCAGGTAGACCAAAGCCGCCCATTGGTAAAGTTATAGCCGCATGCACGGTTCTTAGTACCTATCCGAATCACGAAAACCCAAATTCTGGAGGGCGCGCCGCTATAGCGGCG
>JBIKWV010000664.1:0-3775 GCA_044356135.1 Elainellaceae cyanobacterium | reverse complement strand
CGGATATCGCAGCTCTTAGAGTTTCTACCCGGAAGGGATTGAAATTTTTGGAATGTCGTATTAGTATTCTTGTACTACTTATTGAGGCTCTCTCTATGCAATCCTTCGCCTCCGCCCCTGTCTTCCAGGACAACACAATCGCCTTTCCGGTCGATCGCATCAACCATACAACCCAGACACTGGTAGAGCAAACACGGCAACTGTTTCAACATCAGGGGTCTGATGCTGAACTGGTGCGGCAAATTACTGCGGCGATCGACATTCTCAACGCCCGCTGTGGTGACAGTCATACCTGAGGAGTCTGATCGTCACTGGAGTTTTGACTATTTTCCCTGCAATGCCGCGAAACGCTCTCTAAGAGAGCGTTTCGCGGCATCTTTAGTTTTAGCGCCGATTTTTCCTGAAGCGCTGACGCAGACAGCGCTTCAGGAAAAATCGGCGCAATTTAGTCAAAAGTCCAGATCGTCAGCAGCCTGTCTAAAAAACAGTGGGGAGGATGTCAGAAGCGGATAAAGTGCTGTCTTCCTGCCGGGAAGCAAACGCTGTACCCGGCAGGAAATTTCTTTGCTTCTACCTGATTGGAGGATGGAAACTCCAGTGCGAAGCTCGACAATAGGCCAAATTCACCTCTGTGGTTTCCAGCATGAATCAGGTCAAGAAGAATGTGGCGCTGCTGGCGCTTTGTCAGGCGATGGCCAACACCAGTCTGACCGTATTGTTTACCGTAGCGGCTCTGATTGGAAGTACCCTGGCAAACGATAAAGCAATGGCAACGCTGCCCATTGCCCTCCTGCAACTCTCGGTTATGGCAGCAACGATCCCCGCCTCTTTGTTGATGCGCAGACAGGGACGACGATTCGGATTTGTGGTGGGCACCCTGATTGGCATGATGGGAGTCGGGTTGGCCACTACAGCCGTCTTCGTCCAGAGCTTTCCGCTGTTCTGTTTGGGAACTATCCTGCTGGGTGTGTTTAACGGATTTGTGGGATTCTACCGATTCGCAGCGGCGGAGGTAGCGAGCGAAGCCTTTCGGGCACAGGCGATTTCGCTGGTGGTGGCAGGCGGTGTGGTAGCGGCACTGCTGGGGCCGGGATTAGCCACCTGGGGTAAGGATTGGTTTACAGCCCACACGTTTGCCGGGTCGCTGCTGGTGATTGTCGGACTGCAATTTTTGAATCTACTGGCGTTAATCGGGGTAGAAATTCCCCCAATGACGATCGCAGATCCAAATCGGGGAGGGCGATCGCTGTTTCAGATCATGCGGCAGCCGATGTTTTGCGTTGCGGTGCTGGGCAGCATGGTGGGCTACGGCGTGATGGCCATGGTGATGACGGCCACTCCGTTAGCGATGGTGGCGGTTCCCCATCCATTTCACCATGCGGCGACCGTGATCCAGTGGCACGTCCTGGGAATGTTTGCCCCATCCTTCTTTACAGGATTTTTGATTGCCCGGTTTGGCGTGCTGACGATTGTGCTGTGCGGGGTGGTGTTGAATTTCTTGTGCATCGCAGTCAACGTGACGGGCACCAGTTTTCCCCACTTTCTGGTGGCGCTTGCCCTGCTGGGGGTAGGCTGGAATTTTATGTTCGTGGGTTCCACTACCCTGCTCACCGAAGCCTACACCCCTGAAGAAAAGGCTAAAACTCAGGCTGCCCACGATTTCCTTATGCTGGCTTTTGTGGCTTTCGCGGCCTTCCTGTCGGGTCAGCTCCTGGAACGGTTTGGCTGGGCTGGGGTGAACTATGCAGCGCTCCCCGCGTTGGCGATCGCCCTGTTTGGAGTACTATGGCTGCAACAGCGCCGTCGAAGGGTGACCGTCGAAGTGAGCGGTTAAAAAGCGCCGATTAGAGACCATCCTGCGCGGTTAACCAGGCAAGCTGCACCAGCGTTAGCTCGTACCAGAAGCGGAGGGCATTTTGTTGGGCACCCAGGCGATCGCTGCATATCTGGGCCTCCAACTCCCGGCAAATCCGCACAATTAATTCCTGTTCGCTGACCGTCTCGCCGTTGGGGGTATACCAGTAAGGCCCAAAGCGGGCGGGTTGCCCGTTGGGGTAGTTCCAGGAGTCTCCCTGTTTGGCGGTACGGCCATTGGGGTAGTTCCAGCCGTCACCGAAGCGGGCGGGCAGACCACTGGGATAGTACCAGCGATCGCCAAATCGGGCAGGCTCTCCGGTGCTCCATCGGAATGATAGCTCACGGGATCCCGACTGGGGGCCACAGGCGATCGCCCTGCCGCCGACAATCTCACGGCTCAGACGGCTCTCTGGCTCCAGGGTGTAGGCGAGCTGCGCCATCGCCGTCAGGTCGGCACAGCTCTGGGTGGAATTTGAGGGAATGGCAGGGGGGAGCGATCGCCAGCGCCAGCGCCGGGTGCGGGAGGGTGACGGGTAAGGCAGGGGCCAGCGATACTGGGCCAGATCAGACGCAGAAGGAGTGCCTGGGATGCGGTCTGCTCCAACTTCCAAAGCTGTGGCTGATGATTGCGAACCACAGCATATAATTACCAGAGCGATCGCCGCCCATCCCGTGCGTCTCATGCCCACAGCCCTTTCCCCAGCAGTTGCAGGATGATCCTCGTGACTGAAGCGATCAAAGTTTGTTCCTCATATCAAGTTTGGCGGGATTTAAGCCGCGCTTAGCGCGGCTTAAATCCCGCGATCTAAAGTAAAGCGGTGGTGCGGCGCATTGCGCCACCCCGCCGCTTAGGATTCATTGGCGTGTTGACGGTACCACTCAATCGTGTTCTTCAGCCCTTCGCGGAACTCCACCTCAGCGACGAAGCCAAATTTTTCTTTGGCGCGTTGGGTGTCCAGACAGCGGCGGGGTTGACCGTTGGGTTTGTCAATTTCCCAGACCAGTTCGCCATCGTAGTCCATCAGCTCACAGATCAGAAGGATCAGGTCTTTGATAGAGATTTCATAGCCAGTTCCCAGGTTGACGGGTTCCGCTTCGCTGTAAAACTGGGCACCCATGACAATCCCACGGGCGGCATCGGCAGAGTAGAGAAACTCCCGCGTGGCGCTACCGTCACCCCAGATGGGAATTTGCTTGTCTCCACGCTGCTGCGCCTCGTGTACCTTGCGGATCAGGGCAGGAATGACGTGGGAACTGCGGGGGTCGAAGTTGTCCTCTGGACCATAGAGATTAACGGGCAGCAGATAAATGCCGTCAAAGCCATACTGCTGACGATAGGACTGAATCTGAACCAGCAGAGCTTTCTTGGCGATGCCGTAGGGAGCATTCGTCTCTTCGGGGTAGCCGTTCCACAGGTCGTCCTCCTTGAAGGGGACGGGGGTGAACTTGGGATAGGCACAGATGGTGCCCACACAGACAAATTTTTCGACGCCCGCTTCGTAGGCCGCATGGATCAGCTGTGTCCCCATCATCAGGTTGTCGTAGAACAGTTCAGCAGGTTTCTCCCGATTCAACCCAATCCCGCCGACATGGGCAGCCAGGTGGATGATCACGTCCTGCTGGTCGGCAGCCCGTTGACAGGCTTCCATTTGGCGCAGGTCACAATCGCGCGATCGCACCACAGTGATCTTCTCAGGGTTGGCTCCTGCTTTGCACAATTGGTCGATGACCTGGCGTCCCAGAAAGCCCGCCCCTCCGGTGACGAGGATGCGTTTGTTACTGAAATCAAGCGCTGTAGCAGTCATGAAAAATATCCCTCAGAGCAACGATGGTGGTTGAAAACCCAGGAGATGGTTGATGTTTCCTACGCAAAGTAACTCAACCATCAACCATCTATGGGTTTAAGGAGATTTCCAAC
>JBIKWV010000663.1:0-3778 GCA_044356135.1 Elainellaceae cyanobacterium | reverse complement strand
GAACCTGCTCCAGGTAGAGGCTCTAGCATTTGGATAAAGTCCAGCTCAGGGTGAGGGCAAAATCGCCAAGCGAACTCTGCCCGATTGAAAACCTTTGCCTGGTTGATGTGGCGCACGAAGTGCGCCACATCAACCAGGCAAAGGTTCTTTGGTGGACTACTAGCGGCTTACTGCAATAGAAGCTTGAAGAATGGCTGGGAGACAAACGGTAAATCGACTCCCCTGTCCAACAGTTGATTCGGCCTCCAGAATGCCGCCATGCGCTTCTATGATCTGGGAAGACAGGTATAGACCCAGCCCACTGCCGGATCGCTTGTGTTTACCAGAGCGGAATCGTTGAAACAGAGTAGCCTGGTCTTCTGGTGGAATGCCCCGCCCGGTATCTTCAATGGCAATCGCCGCCCAGATAGAGGCACGCCGGGATGCACCGTCATGCTCCAGAGGGAGCTGCTGGGTAGGGCGGTTGAGAACAACCCGCACCGTTCCCTGATCGGTGAACTTGATGGCGTTACCGATGAGATTGGTGAAAACCCGCCGCAGTTCAATGCGATCGCCCATCACCTGAATGGGTTCCCTGTCATCCTGACCCTCCAGCTCAACGTTCAATGATAGCCCCTGTTCCTTTGCCAGAGGAGACAGTTCATTGACAACTTCTTCAATCAATTCCTGTAGATCGCAGGAGGAGAAATTCAATGTCTTACTGCCCGCGTCATGTCGATAGACCTCCAGAATGGTATTCACCATTTGCAGCAAATTCTGATTGCTGCGAATCATGGCGGTAAGAGCCTCCTGCATCTCCGGGGTAACGGCCCCAAAAGTCCCCTGTAAAAACAGGGACAGCATCCGATCCGCAGCCACCAGAGGAGTGCGCAGGTCGTGGGTCAGACGCGAGACGAAATCTTCCTGCTGGCGGTAGAGCCGCTCCCGCTCATCAACGGTGTGTTTCAGGCGGAGCTGCGATCGCACCCTCGCCAGCACTTCATCAATATCAAAGGGTTTGCGAATAAAGTCATCGGCTCCTGCATCCAGTCCCGTCACCACGTCAGACTGCTCGTGGGCCGTGACCAGCAGAATGGGGATAAACGGCAAAACTGGATTAGCCCGGATGCGGCGAGTCACCTCATAGCCATCCATCTCTGGCATCATCACGTCCAGCAAAATCAAATGCGGCAGGAAGGTCTCCACTTGCCTGAGAGCCGACTTGCCGTCCTCAGCCAGTGCAATTTGATATCCCTGATCCTCAAGGGTCGCCTGGATCAGGAATAAATTGTCGGGGGAGTCGTCTACCACCAGGATGCGATCGGCTTCACCAGAAGAGTTTGGAGACATGGGCGTGCAGCAGTTGCTGTTAAGAAGCGATGCAAGTATATAGCGCTCACTGTAATAAAAAAACTGTCCTAAGACAGAGATGCTACGGAGGACATGGAATACAGCGACATCGGCAGGGATACCCCTGGGGAGGGGGGGAGACGCTGCGGTAGAGGGGCAGGAGTGCTGATCTCAGCGGGTTGGATCTGGCGGGGGAGTTCCACCCAGAAAGAAGCCCCCTGGCCAGGGCAACTTTCAACTCTGAGGGTGCCCCCCATCATTTGCACCAGCAGATGAGTGATAGCCAGTCCCAGTCCTGTTCCTCCGTGTTTGCGGGCAATTCCCTGATCCAGTTGCCGGAAGGGTTCAAAAATATGTTCTAACGCTTCAGGTGCAATCCCTATCCCCGTGTCGTGAACGGCGATCGTCACCCGATCAGGTGCTTCTTCAAACTCAATCTGCACCTCCCCTACAGCGGTGAACTTAATCGCGTTCGACACCAGATTTGTCAAAATCTGCTGTACTCGCTTGCGATCATTGCACAGAATCGGATTCTGCAAGCGGGTCGCAACATTGACCTGGAGCCGCTTCTGTTCAGCCAGCGGACGCAATCTCTCCACCGTCATCAGGGTAACGACCATCAGATCCATCATTTCGGGATGCAGCGCCATCTGCTCCAGACCCAGCCCAGCATAATCAAGAATGTCATCGATCAAACAGACCAGTTGACGTGCATTGCTGAGAATGCGGTTGACCATATCCTGCTGCGGTTCATTCAGCCGACCCTTTGAACCGCGCAGCAAAATCTGGGAGAACCCCATGACAGAATTCATTGGAGTACGCAGCTCATGGGACACCGTAGAGAGAAATTCAGACTTCAGCCGTGCGGCCTCCATCAACTGCAAATTTTGCCACTGAATTAACTGCTGCTGGCGTTCCAATTCCTGATTTTGCCGCATCAGGATGTCGTTATTCTCCTGCAACCGCTGGTAAGCCAGACTGGCCTGGAGTTCAGCCTGATGCACCCGAATCGCATTCCGCAGCACATGGGCCAGGGCTTCTGGAGAAAGCCTGGATTTTGACAAATAGTCTGAGGCACCCGCTTTCATCAGCTCGACAGCCACCTGTTCATCCCCCTGCCCCGTGAGGACAACCATCGGAATCTGAAAGCCCTTGCCGCGCAGTTCCTGAATCAGGGCGAGACCGTTTTTATCCGGCAAACGATAGTCCAGGAAAATACAGTCGAAGGTCTGATGGCTCAGGAGGGCGATCGCTGCTGCACAGTCACGGGCCTCAAAAAACTCGGCCTGGATCCCTGCCGATTTGAGGTTTCGTCGCACGGCGATGCGGTCCACCTCATCGTCATCAATAATCAGAATTGTCAGAGCGCTTTCCATCCGGACGACCTTTGAACTGAAGGAGTATCGAGTTGAGCATGACCGAGGACGGCAAGTCAGCTCCAGGAACTGCTTAGCACGCTAGTAGACATTGGCGTAAATTTAGCAACCGTAGGGCAGGCATCTTGCCTGCGCAGGCAAGATGCCTGCCTTATGGCTTGGTAGGTGAACTCACGCCCAAGTCTACTAGTGGGTCATTTGCTTTGCTCATCGCCATACCTCTGTGGGGTGGGCGTCCCGCCAACCCAGACGGGCAAGATGCCCGTCCCACACAATGAATGGCGATATCCATGCCAAATGACCCACTAGTGGGTCATTTGCTTTGCTCATCGCCATACTGTGGGGTGGGCGGGACGCCAACCCAGACGGGCATCTTGCCCGTCCCACACAATGAATGGCGATATCCATGCCAAATGACCCACTAGTAGTCCGCGGCTTAAGTTCGCATCCCATCCGTAGTGCAGGCTTCTAGCCTGCGCGGGCAAGATGCCCACCCTACGAGATGGTATATGGACTTCAGCCGCAGCGTACTAGGGCATTTCGCAAAGTGCCCAGTACTTATTGAGTGTGGCCATCACCTCGACAAAGTTAACAAAGGTGACGGGCTTGAGGATATAGCCTGCAACGTTAAGCTGATAGGCGCTTACCTGGTCGCGGTCCTGGCTGGATGTGGTCAGTACCACCACAGGGGTTCTGCTCAGGTGTGGGTCAGCCCGAAGCTGCTGCAAAAATTCGATTCCACCCATCTTGGGCATATTGAGATCCAGTAGAATCAGTCGTCGTTCGCTGGGTATCGCAGGGGACTGAGAATGATTTCCTCGCAGCATTTCCAGCGCCTCTAAACCGTTTGCGGCAGTAAAGAGCGGATTGGTAATGTTTCCCTTCTGAAATGCCCGTTTTACATTCATGACATCCACTTCATCATCCTCTATAAGGAGGATATGAACCATCTTTTCTTGCATTGATGATATTGCACTTCTCGATCGGGTGAGGTACGGGGTGCAGGGGTGGAACCCCTGCGTGGGGGGGGGGGGGGCCCCCCCCCCCCCCCCCCCCCCACCCCCACACCCACT
>JBIKWV010000662.1:0-3782 GCA_044356135.1 Elainellaceae cyanobacterium | reverse complement strand
CAGACTAGAGCGAGAAACGCAATATCAAGGGGTTCTTGCAGGGGTGGGGGTGGGAGTCTGATCGATAATCGTTGGGGTGGGGAAGGGCGTGATCGCTGGCAGCGGCGTAATTTGAGGAACCCGGATGGTAGGTGGTGGTGTGATTGTAGGCAGGGGATTGCTCTGGATGGGGCTGCCACCCGTCATCGGTGTGACTGCCGGGAGAGGATTACTCTGCAGGGGCGTGCCACCCGTAACGGGGGTGATCACAGGCAGTGGAGTGGATGTGAGGGGAGTGACCGTCGGTAGTGGTGTGACGGTGGGGAACTGAGCGATGACCTGTTCCGGGCGAGGGGAATTGGAGTGGGCAGAATGCACCGAGAGCAGGCCAAAGATCCCCACTACGGCACCTGTAAAAAGTAGTCTGAACTTTCGTTTGGTTGAAGAATTCATGGCTACTGCCTCCTTCACTACTGCTCCAGGATAACGGCTTCCCGGCTCAAAGTCGCACTATCATGTGCGCTTAAGGATCCAGATGAGGAGTGGCACGGCGCGAAGCGCTGTGCCACTCCTCATCTGGATCCTTAGCGTAAACGCAGTTTCAGCACCTCGTATAGCACACGAGACAGTTCCCGACGGCTCAGCGGTTGCCTGTCGCGGGGCGTGTCTTTGAAGGGGCGATCGCCCACTTCCGGCATGGCATTCTGCACCATAAAGGACAACTGCTCGCGGGTGATGGGGCGATCGGGCGCGAATCGTCCTCGCCCAACCCCAGAAACGATTGCTCTGGCGGCAAGGGTTTCAATCGTTTGAAAGGCCCAGTGAGTAAGCGGCACATCCCAGAAACTGGGGCGTAGAGAGTTCACGGGCTGGAGACCCAGGACATTAAACAATGCTGTAGCCACGACAGCGCGGTTGACATCATAGTCTGGATTGAAGCTGAGGCTGGCAGTACTCTCACTGCGAACGATGCCCGCCGCCGCCATCACCTGAATGGCTTCAAAGTCAGGATCATCGTGGGCGATATCATCAAACCAGAAGATGGGAACACCATTCCGCGTCAGCAACCCCTGGAGCCTGCGAGTCTCTGCTTTGCTGGCGGCAATGTGGCGAGGGGCAAGATTACTTTGCACACAGAGCACCGCCAGGTAACCACTGGCTTCCCCGATCGCCCATTCCATCGGGTGCATGCGGTACGCAGCATTTGTGATGTGGGTGGTGCCGATGCTTTTGGCTGAGAGAATCAGACCATCGGTGTTGATGGGCACCAGCGACCCCAGCGGCAGGGAAAAGGGCAAGGTCAACATTTGATCCCCTTCGAGAATCACCTGACCTGGCTCGTTGTTGGGGTGAATATCCAGGTAATGGTACTGCCCGATGCCCACACTATCCCCGAAGCAGCGGGCGCGGGATTGGTTGGGAAAGAAGGCTCTGGCCACATCTTGATGGCGAATCGTGGTCAGGGCTACTCCCCGACGGGCTTCTCGGATATAAGGTTCAAGGGCGATCCCATCCGGAGTCCAGGTCAGATCCCCCCTTGGCTTCAGGGGATGGCCTTTGGTTTGCAAGAAGTGGACGTAGGCGCGGGCGCGATCGCGTGCCCGGTTCAAATGTATCAGCCGCTCTTCACGACTCACTCCGACCAGTTCTCCACTGCGGTAGTTATTGCCGCACTGCATACGACCGTTGGGACCATGCCGTTGCAGCCCCCAATTCAACACCGTCACATCACCGGGGAGAATCGTTTTCTCTGGGTCTGCGCTCCGTAGAATGCGGCGGTAGCGAAAGATGCTGAATGGGTGCAGGAAGGGACGGGGCTGGGGTTCCCAGCCGTCCTTGCCCTGTCGCCAGAAGCTGTCTTCAAACTCATCTGCTTTAAGCCACGGCTGCTGATTGTAGCCGACTGGCTCACCGATTGGCGTCCCTTCCCCAGGGCGAGCCAGTTCCACTACAGCGCCAAAGGTGAAGGCTTGCTGCGCCCTCGGTAGCGGTTTTTGGGGCAACACGGCTTCTCCGGTCTCATCCCGTCCTTCCTGGCCAATGCGGGATTCAATGTTTCCCAGTTCCAGGAGATCGCCCAGGTCTGTTGCCTCTATCGTCACCTTTGCAATGATGGTGAACTGTACATTTCGCTGAAGATCCTGAAAAACTGCTCCAGTCACCCGCCGCTGGGGTTCGTTCTTGAACAGAACCTGGGTGGGGTGGGAAAAGGGAATCAACGTAAGATGGCCGCGATCGAGGGAGGGAGCGATCGCCTCATTCATCGATCTGGCCGCTACTATGGGCGTTGTACAAAGCGGGGCAACCCAGCCCGCACCGGGATTGGAGACAACCCGACCATTAACGGGTTGAAGCTGTCGCTGACGGTTGCGAAACCAGCGATGCATCCGGGAGATCGCAAATTCTTCGCCGTTCAACTGGGCAATCGACTTCTGCCGCAGCAGGTCGCCGTCGTCGGAGGCGGGGAGGGCTTGAGCGGTAAATTGTCCACCAACCAGATGTTGTGGCTGTACCAGATAGACCTGTAGCCCGGTTCTCGCTGTCACCAGAGCCGCCGCATAGGCAGCCGTCGAACCGCCTGCGATCAGGACATCGCAAACCAGCGTGTCACCATTTTCAGGGCGTAGAAAGGCATCGCTGTCCAGAGTGCCGTTGGGGCGGTAGAGGGAATGGGCATCAGTCATTCGTCGGAAAGTTTGCTGAAAAGCGGCGAAAGAACTTTTTTATCTGTCTTGACCCTGATATTATCTCTCTATTGTTACCAGTTTCAGATGCGATACGAGTTCAACATGAAGTAACCCCTATGTAGAATGTGTGAGGCGATCGCCGAAACTCACTATCAATCCTCATTACGATGGATTGCGTTGCTGCCAACGCATCTTGCAATTCTTAAAACAATGTGTGGATGATTGGTTCTGCTGTGGATAGCGATAAAACAATCCTAAATGGGCGGTGGATGATGTGGTGAGTAACACTCCCACAAACTCTGAAACTCATCTGATTAATCAACACAGGGTTGAAATAGAGCTGGGTTGCAATAGAACTGAGCATTGCTGATTGGGAGGATGAGTTTTTGTAGAGAGCCGCGCTTAGCGCGGCTCTCTACAAAAACTCATCCCTGAATTAAGCAACGCCTGGGACTGAAATGGTGAATTGAAGCAACTATTGCACTTCCCGTGCGGGTGAGAAGGTGCAGGGGCAATGCCTCTGCCTGGGGGCGAAGCCCCCAAACCCCTGTACCTCATAACAGCGGGAACCGTTATATTCTGTGATTCGATCCATTCTGTGATTCGATAAATTCAAAACAAACGATTGACCGTCTAGAGAGGAGTGTGATTCACAATGGCAAGAAGAAGGGCATCAGGTTTCCTGGCAGATTTTCGTGATTTCATCATGCGGGGTAATGTGATTGACCTTGCAGTTGCAGTCATCATCGGTGGCGCGTTCGGGAAAATCATTGAGTCGCTAGTAACGGATATCATTACCCCCGCACTGCTCAATCCTGTCATGAAAGCAGCAGGTGTCGATCAGCTTGCAAACCTGCAAGTAAATGGCATTAAGTACGGGCTGTTTCTGGCTGCCATTATCAATTTTGTGGTGATTGCCTTTGTGCTATTCCTGCTGATTCGCTCCTTCGAATCAGCAAAGCGCCAGTTCGCTCGTGAAGAAGCCGCAGCCCCCGAAGCACCAGATCCGATTGTTGCTTCTAATGCCGAACTGACTGCCGCAGTCGATCGACTGACCGACACAATTCGCTCTCGCAGTGTTTAGGGGCTTGTAACAAAATAAAGTTCCAGTTTTAG
>JBIKWV010000661.1:0-3784 GCA_044356135.1 Elainellaceae cyanobacterium | reverse complement strand
CAGGGCTATTTCATTCTCAAATAAATCCTGATATGGGATGAGCAGGGTAGGATGGGCAAAGCGAAGCGTGCCCATCAATGCATACGAATGGTGATGGGCACGGACTGCCGTCCTTTGCCCATCCTACCGTTCAACTTTGGGTAAATTCATACCCCAAATCGAGAATGAAATGACCCTGCTTCTATCTTGTCCTGTTTCTATCTTTCAGAGCTGATTTATAAAGTGATTCTTAAACGCCTAGAAGCATTATCACTGCTTGATCCCCCCTAGCCCCCCTTAATAAGGGGGGAACATCAGTCCGAGGCTGAAGTCCCCCTTAATAAGGGGGATTAGGGGGATCAAAACCTTTGTTTACAAATCAGCTCTCAGGTTGAGCAACCTCGGCTGTGAAACGTAACGAGATAGTAAGAAATATATCGGTCTATCTTTCCTCCCACTTAAATTAAAGCGTTTTTGCGAAAATCGAGAGCGATAAGAAAACCCGGAGATAGCTTTATGAAACTGGCCTATTGGATGTATGCAGGTCCGGCGCACATTGGGACACTCCGCATCGCCAGTTCGTTTAAGAATGTCCATGCGATCATGCACGCACCGCTGGGTGACGATTACTTCAACGTGATGCGCTCCATGCTCGAACGGGAGCGCGATTTTACCCCTGTGACTGCCAGTGTGGTCGATCGCCATGTCCTGGCGCGGGGTTCCCAGGAAAAAGTGGTGGACAACATTGTCCGCAAAGACCACGAAGAGCACCCCGATCTAATTGTCCTTACCCCCACCTGCACCTCCAGCATTCTCCAGGAGGATTTGCAGAACTTTGTGGAGCGCGCCCAACTCGACGCAAAGGGCGACGTGCTGCTGGCGGATGTCAATCACTATCGGGTGAATGAGCTACAGGCGAGCGATCGCACCCTCCAGCAAATCGTTCAGTACTACATCGAGAAGGCCCGAAAGAAAGGCGAACTGCCCGCTGGCAAAACCGAAAAGCCCTCTGTCAACATCATCGGCACCACAACGTTGGGATTTCATAACCAGCACGACTGCCGCGAACTGCGCAAACTCATGACCGACCTGGGGATCGAGGTCAATGCAGTGATCCCCGAAGGAGCCTCGGTGCATGAGATCCAAAATATGCCTGGTGCCTGGTTTAACCTGGTGCCCTACCGGGAACTGGGACTGATGACTGCCAACTACTTGCAACAGGAATTTGGCACCCCCTTCATCGACATCACGCCAATGGGTGTGGTGGAAACTGCCCGCTGCATTCGTGCCATCCAGCAGGTGCTGAACGACCAGGGCGCAGACGTGAACTATGAGCAATTCATTGAGGAGCAGACCCTCTACGTCTCGCAGGCCGCCTGGTTCTCTCGCTCCATTGACTGCCAGAACCTGACCGGAAAGAAGGCGGTTGTGTTTGGTGACAACACCCACGCTGTTGCGATGACAAAAATTCTGGCGCGGGAAATGGGCATTAAGGTGGTGCTGGCGGGAACCTACTGTAAATACGACGCAGAATGGTTCCGTGAACAGGTGGAGGGATTCTGTGATGAAGTGTTGATCAGCGACGACAATGGAGCCATTGCCGATGCGATCGCCCGTCTGGAACCCGCTGCCATCTTTGGCACCCAGATGGAGCGCCACGTCGGCAAACGCCTGGATATCCCCTGTGGCGTGATTGCTGCTCCCATTCACATCCAGAATTTCCCCATCGGTTATCGCCCCTTCCTGGGCTACGAAGGCACCAACCAGATCGCCGACCTGGTATATAACTCCTTCACCCTGGGCATGGAAGACCACCTGCTGGAGATCTTCGGCGGCCACGATACCAAAGAGGTCATTACCAAAACGGTGTCTGCTGACTCTGACCTTGCCTGGAGCAAAGACGGCCTCGCAGAACTCAACAAGATCCCCGGTTTCGTGCGCGGCAAGGTGAAGCGGAACACGGAGAAATTTGCGCGCGATCGCCAGATTGAGACGATCACCGCTGAGGTTCTGTACGCCGCGAAGGAAGCGGTTGGGGCATAGAGGTTCCCCTGAGAACCTGAGTAGATTTGAGTTCACCGCAGAGGCGCAGAGGCCGCAGAGTAAAATCTTTGCGCGCTCTGCGCCTCTGCGGTGCGCTTCAAATGTGAATTAGTGTGCTTTGGGTGAGCTGCGATCGAGGTAAATCAACACCGCGATGCACACCAGCACACTGGTCGCCGACATCAGCCAGAAACGATGGGCAAACCAGGCGGGTTGATCCATGGCCCAACCTCCCAGAATCGGGCCGACGAAGTAGCCTACTGCCCAGCATAGGGAGCTAACCGACAGGTAGACGCCGCGCTGGGGTTCTGGTGCGATCTGGACGACAAAGGCTGTGGCAGCGGGCGTGTAGGCAACGGTGGCGATCGCCATCAGCGTCAGCGCCAGGATCGCCCACAGCAGGCTGGCCGCTGACACCGTTCCGGTCACCCACATCAGCACAAAGCCGCCGCCCCAAAACAGGGCAGACACCATCAGCACCTGGAGTCGGCTCAGATGATTCACCAGACGAATCACAGGCATCTGTAGCAGCACCGTCAGGGCAACATGCAGGCTGAACAGCACGGTCAGAATTTCGGATGAGAAGCCGGGGGCAGTTCCCTGGGGGACAAAGCGACTGAAGTAGAGCGGCAGGGCGCTGTTGACGAAGGCCAGGTAGGTGGTAAAGATGGAGCCAACCAGAAAAAAGATCATCAGGATGCGATCGCCCAACGCTTTGGCCCATCCCTTTAGCGCGGAATGTTGGGGACTGGCGGTGCGGACGTCGGCGATCGCCCAGTACACGATCGCCAGAAACACCACAAAGGAAATGCCATCAATCACAAATAGCGCACGGTACATCCCGGTAGCCGAGATTAAAATGCCCCCCAAGATCACACCGAGTCCCAACCCTAAGCTGTCCCCCAAACGGGTCAGGGCAAATGCCTCATTGCGCTGCTCCATAGGTGTCAGGTCGGCCACCAGCGCTTCGGTTGCGGGCCAGTAGAGGCCAATGCCCAGACCCATCAGCAGATTACCGATGAGAAAGGTGGGAAAGTTGTAGGTCAGCACCAGAAACACATCCGCCAGGGCTGATACCGCCGCCGATAGCAAAATCGTCCAGCGGCGGCCAAATCGGGGCGAATCGGCCAGCGTCCCGCCAAAAATTCGGCCAAACACGCCTGTGACCGAACCGCTACCAATGCCAATGCCCACTGCGGTCGCCGACAATCCCACCTGATTAGCAAAGAACACAGGCGCGTAGAACAGCGTAAAGCCCGTCCCAATCTGACAGAGTAACCGCCCAATAATTAAAATCCAGACTTGATGGCCGAGCGCTGGAAACCAGGTGCGCCACTGCGATCGCCAGAAACTCATAGAGCAGTCCCCCGCAGAAAGCACCTGGAAGCCAGCATCTCAAAACCTTCAGTTTCCTCAGGACTACAGTGCTTTGCGCTGAAATAGAACCAACGTTTTTGTTGAGAGCCGCGCAGAGCGCGGCTCTCAACAAAAACTTCGTACCTCACACGTTTGCAACGCGCTGTATAACAAATTAAACAATTCAGAAAGCATTGATGTAAAAGATTTGAGAACGGACAGAACAAGTGCATACCAAAGGCGACAGATAACTCAATCATCCTAATACTCAATTGCTTTTCTCCCATCACCTGGTGGTATCATTCTCGCTCGTTGTAATACAGGTGTATCCTATTGATTAGCCCTTCTCCTGGCTAGAAGTCAGGCTCCCTAATTTAGGCCACCAACCCCGATGATTAGCTACCTC
>JBIKWV010000659.1:0-3785 GCA_044356135.1 Elainellaceae cyanobacterium | reverse complement strand
TGAACAAGTTGATGTGCTGCTTCATGCTACAGATTTACTTCTGAATATGAGCCGTGTAGCATCAGGAGATTTTGAGCAATGGATATCCGATCATGCCTGGGATTTGGCAAACACACAGAAGATAATCGCGACGATCGCCAATGCTGGGAATTCAGCGCCAATCACAAAAGCGGCAGAAGCAAAAACATCGTCAGTAACAGAATCACTATCAACCACACAAGCGTTGCCCACTCCAGAATCATCTGCTGCTGAAGCATTTCCTTCTGAACGAACAGAACAAGCCGATCTGTCCAGCACTCCTGGTCAACCAGTACTGCCAGAAGTGGCGGCCAATCGTTCCGATCCCGTTAGTACTCCCGCTTCAGCAGAACCCAGTCCCGCTCATCTTCCTGCTCCCATCGGTGGTGATAGCTCGATGATGGATCTGTTTCGTTTGGAGGTAGAAGCACAGGTTGACATTCTGAATCACGGTTTGCTGGCCTTAGAAAGTAATGCCAACTCTGGCCCAGCGTTGGAAACCCTTATGCGGGCAGCACACTCCATTAAGGGATCGGCACGCATTGTGGCGCTGGATGGGGTGATTAATATAGCCCATGTGATGGAGGATTGCTTTGTTGCGGCTCAGAACAAAACCATCACATTGAGTTCTGATCAGGTTGATACCTTGTTGCAGGGGGTGGACTTATTGCAGGGCCTTAGCCAGGTCAGCGATGCCGAACTACCTGCCTGGTTAGCTGAAAAGCAAGCCGAATTTGCTCAGGTGCAATCGCAAGTGGCCGCCATCCTTAATCCCAATGCTGTGCCTAATGTTGGGCCGAATGCTGCGCCGAATGCTGAACCTCCAGCGCCTTCTAGTCGTTCCTCTGGCACTCCTGTTGCTGCTGCTCCGGCTACACCTGCCGCTACTGACCCTGCTCCTGCACCCGCTATCCCTGCTCCTGAACCGACTGCCCAATCCAGCCAACCTCAAACTACACCCGTGCAATCAGAAAAATCTGCACCGGTTAGTGAGCAGGCTTCCATTCAGGATCGGGTGGTGCGAGTCAGCGCTGAGAACCTGAATCGGATCATGGGGCTGGCGGGTGAATCTTTGATTGAAGCTAACTGGCTACAGCCTCACGCCGACTCGATGACCTCCCTGAAGTGGCGGTTGGTCGATTTGTCGCGTCAGTTAGAGCAATTGCAGGATGCTCTCGATCGGGGAAATTATGAGCAAGATGGGCGGACATTTCTAGAACAGGCTCAACAAAAAAAGCAGGAATGTTTGGGATTCTTGAGCGATCGCCTCAACGAACTGGAACTTTACGCTCAGCGCACGGCAAATCTCTCAGATCGGCTTTATCGAGAAGTGATTAGCTCTCACATGAGACCCTTTGCCGATGGAGTACAGAGTTTCCCGCGCATGATCCGCGATCTGGCTCGCAAGCTCAATAAACAAGTACGGTTAGAAATTTCTGGGAAGTCCACATCGGTTGATCGCGACATTCTCAAAAAATTGGAGGCTCCACTCACCCACATTCTGCGCAATGCAACAGATCACGGCATCGAGTTGCCCGAAGAACGCACTGCCGCTGGAAAACCTGCTGAAGGAACCATTCGCCTGGAAGCATTTCACCGGGGTGGGATGCTGGCGATTACTATTACCGATGACGGTCGTGGCATCAACCCTGACTGGTTGCGTCAAAAAATCCTGAACAAAAAGCTGGCAACACCAGAAATGGTCGCTCAAATGAAAGATACCGAGTTGCTGGAGTTCATTTTTCTGCCAGGATTTTCTACTGCCAAACAAGTCACAGAAATTTCGGGCCGAGGCGTTGGCTTAGACATCGCTAAGAGCATGGCGCAAGAGGTAGGGGGAACGGTTCGGGCTGTGTCGAAAGTTGGCAAAGGAACCAGTTTCCACTTCCAACTACCGCTGACATTGTCGGTGGTGCGAACGCTGCTGGTGGAAATTTCTGGCAATCCTTATGCGATTCCGCTGACACGGATTGATCATGTCTTGACGATTGATCGTTCAGAGGTTTCTGATATCGAAAATCGTCAGTATTTCACCATGAATCACCAAAATATTGGGTTAATTTCAGCTCACCAGGTTTTGGATTTACCCGAACCCGGTGTCCGTGCTAAATCTCTGTTTGTCGTGGTGATTAGCGAGCAAAGCAGTACCTATGGGTTAGTCGTTGATCGATTTTTGGGCGAACGTGATTTAGTCGTCAGGCCGCTTGACCCAAGATTGGGGAAAATTCCTGATATCAGTGCGACATCCCTACTAGGAGATGGAACTCCTGTACTGATTGTGGATGTTACTGATATGGTGCGATCGATGGACACCATTCTGAGTCGGGAAAAGCTGACGAGAGTCAGCATCGATATCCCGGAAGACGAAGTTAAGCGCAAAAAGATTTTAGTGGTTGATGATTCGATTACCGTTCGCGAAATGGAGCGGAAGCTGCTGGAGAATCGCGGTTACGTTGTAGATGTTGCGGTGAATGGGGCAGAAGGCTGGAACGCAGTTCGCGCCAATTTCTATGATCTGGTGATTAGCGATATTGATATGCCCAAGATGAACGGTATTGAACTGGTACACCAGATCAGAAAGCACTCACGCTTAAAAGATTTGCCTGTCATTATTGTTTCGTATCGTGATCGCCAGGAAGACCGCATTCAAGGATTGGAAGCTGGAGCTGACTATTATCTGACGAAGAGCAGTTTTCATGATGAAAGCTTTATCGGTGCGGTTGTTGACTTGATTGGGCAGTGATATGAAAATCGCTATCGTCAATGATTTACCAATCGCAGTCGCAGCCATGCGACAGGTGGTGCAACGGGTGCCAGAGTATCAGGTGATCTGGACTGCAAAAGATGGAGTAGAAGCCATCGATCGCTGTGCTCAGAATCAGCCCGACGTGATTTTGATGGATTTGCTGATGCCGGTTATGGATGGTGTGGAAGCAACCAGAGAAATTATGAAGAAATCACCCTGTGGCATTTTAATTGTGACGGCCAGCAAGGAAAAGCACATTGACCGAGTCTACGAAGCCATGTGTCACGGTGCGCTGGATGCCGTGGATACACCGATTTTGAACGACTCAGACAGCGCTCAATCTGCCCAGGCACTGCTGACCAAAATTGCCACACTGCGAAAGTTGCTGAGACCAGAAGCCGCCATTCGTCGGCTTCAATTTCCAGGCTCGAAGCCATCCAGTGTGCATTCGTCGATATCATCCAGGATGCTTCCGCCCCTGATTGCGATCGGAGCTTCTACGGGTGGTCCTAAGGCTTTGGCAGCGGTTTTGGCTCAATTACCGATTGGCTTTAGGGCTGCGATCGCCGTTGTCCAGCATGTTGATGCTCAGTTCTCGGCTGGATTTGCCGCCTGGCTAAACCAGCAAATTAACTTGCCCGTGCGTCTGGCAAAAGTTGGCGATCGCCTGGAAGCAGGCACAGTTTTGCTTGCAGGCACAAATGACCATCTGTATCTCAAATCCGATCTAACGCTGGATTATACCCAAAATCCGATCGACTATCCTTACCGTCCTTCTGTGGATGTGTTCTTCAAAAGTTTGGCCGCTCACTGGTCAAAATCCGGAACAGCCGTTTTGTTGACAGGAATGGGACGCGATGGGGCTGAGGGTTTGGCTGCTCTGCGGGTGCAGGGCTGGCATACGATCGCCCAAGATAAGGCCAGTTGTGTGGTCTACGGAATGCCGAAAGCCGCAATGCAACTGAATGCGGCAGTGGAGGTGCTGTCCCCGGAGGCGATTGGCACCACTTTACTCCAGCAC
>JBIKWV010000660.1:0-3785 GCA_044356135.1 Elainellaceae cyanobacterium | reverse complement strand
TCCTCCGCACTGCGGAGGAGATATCCACACGACACAGGTAATTTCATTGCTAAGTAAGTGGGCGTGGAAAAAGTCGAAACCCCAAAAGCTGTTCCGCCCGCGCAGCGGGCGGAACAGCTTTTGGGGTTTCAAGCTTAATCGTGCCTACCTACTTAGAACTTTCCTGACACCCTCACTGGTTCTGGAATCTTTTCGGTCTGGATCTATTGCGCTTCTCATGCGTCTGAGGTGCGGGGTGCAGGGGCTTCAACGTGAACGCTCATACCGAAGTCCAAACGGTGAAACCCCTGCGTGCCCTCCCGTACCTCACCTGAGCGAAAACCGCTATGAGTCACGTATCGATCGGGTTTCTGGGGGTGCCATTGACTCGTTTGCACTGACCAGGGCGCAGTTTGCGACATTTCCCTACTTTCTATGGTTGATGTCTTATGAAAACACCATTATTGATGAGTGCGATTGCAGGTCTGGGGATTGCCAGCGGTTCGACCACAGCATTTGACACACCGCTTCCCTCAGGGGCACCCTCGGCAGGGGCACAAAATCCCACAGAAATCGCCCAGTCCCGCCCATTACGGCCTGCACCCACCTGGTATAACTGTCGTACTCGCGAGCGCTGGTCTCCTGCCAAGCAGACCTGGTGTCGGCAGATGAATGTATTGCGCAATGCCCGCTACTCCCTGCCGGAGGTCGGTGAATTTCAGTTGCAGAATGGGGCCTATGTCAATGCCACCCAGCAGCAGCGAGTGACCCTGGTGGATCGTCCCGGCTATGTCCAGTTTGGCGATCTGGATAATGACCAGAAAGCAGAAGGTCTGGTGGTGCTGGCGGCCAGCACAGGTGGTTCCGGCACCTCTTACTATCTGGTAGCGGCCACAGAACAGCAGGGGCAGTTGCGACCCGTTGCTGCGACACTACTGGGCGATCGCATCCAGTTGCAGGAAATCTCGGTGATCAATGGTCAGGTTCAGATTGAGCTGATCACCCAGGGGCCAAACGATCCGATGTGCTGTCCGACCCTGACGGTGACAGCAAACTACACCCTCCAGGCCAATCAGTTCCAACCTGTAGCAGGGTCAACTGTAGACACTGCTGCACCAGCAGATCGTCGAGCCTACAGCCCGATTAACCTGGCTACCCTGCCCCCTGATGTGCCGCGTCGGGGGGAAGATCCACAGGCGATCGCGGTGGCCGCCTTTGGGGTGCCAACGCAGGGGGAGGGTCTGCGTCAGGAGGTCAGCATAGACACCCGCAACCCTGCCCTGACAGTGGTGACTGTGACCCAAATGAATCTACCCGATGACTCACTGCTGGGTCGTCGCTATCGTGTGGAATTTGTTCCAGAAGCTGATATAGAACCGTCGCAGTGGCGGATGGTATGGGCCGGACAGCAGCAGGTATGTCGGCCCGGTCGGGGGGTTCAGGCATGGACGGTGGGGCGGTGTTTTTGAAACATGACCAGGGTTGGGCGCAGTTCAAGTCATTCAAGGGTATGAATTCTAGTACGAGTTTTGCTTTGAAGGTAGGGTTGGTGGCGCTCGCGGGAATGATCAGTGCCTGTAATGCCCTGGTGGATGTGCCGACTGGGGTGGCCAATGAGGGAGAGGAGTGGCATCCGCAGGAAGCGCATCTGGCTGATTCATCAGTCATGAAGAATGGCGTTTGGGGCTGTGCCATGTATCCGGGGCAGTGGACGCCGATTCGCCAATTTGAGACGGCAAATTATCATCTGCATCTCTGTTTACGGGGTGACTCGTTGAAGCTGTTTGGCCAGAATAAGGCTCAGGGGCAACTGATTAACGCCGTTGCATGGGTGGACGGAGATACGCTCTGGGCCAGGGATGAGAAACATTTTTTGTATGAGATTCGTCAGGGTCAACTGACAGTAAAACAACACAATAAAGTCGTTGTTAAAGAGATGGTTCAGATCTCTTCTCAGTAAGTGGGCATGGAAGCAGTCGAACCCCAAAAGCAGTTCCGCTGTGCAATGGTCAGAACTGCTTTTGGGATTTCACGCTGAATCGCGCCTACCTGCTTACTGTCAAGGAAATTTCCGCAAAAGAAGATACCCGTTATGTGGGTGATCCCCCCGCTAAGCGGGGGAACCACCCACACAATAGAGGTAATTTCATTGCTGGAAATCTCCCAAGAAGTGAGGAGTGACTGTTGGCTTTTACTGGATCATCTGGACGGTTTAGAAACTGTCCTTTGCCATCCAGACGGGCACTCAATTTGAGAGAATCAACGTAGCATGAGTGAGTTTTTGTAGCGCAGAGAGTCAGGGTTTTGCAGTGCTGGTTCTATATCAGTAAACGGTCAGAACTAAAACCGTTCACTTAAGGTTACCTACTTGTCTAATCTGACGACACAATTGCTGATTAGAAATTTGAAGCCAGCGCTAAAAATTCTGGATTTCTGACATTGTTTGCTGTAAGTCACCTCTTAGAACGCCGTATTTTTCACCCAATCATTTCCCTTTTTCTCCTATGAAACTCCCTGCTTCCGTCCGGCATTTTGCCCTGAGTGCGATCGCTGCGACCACCCTGGCCGGAACGATATTTGTCACCCCTGCCCTGGCTCAGGATGCTGTGCTCCGGGGCAGTACTCCCACTTCTGAAATTAACCTGCGTGCCGACGCCAGCACCAATTCGCCAATCCTGGGCTATGGGGTAACGGGCGATCGAGTCCAGATTCTGCGCCAGACTCGCGGCCAGGATGGCAATACCTGGTATCAGGTGCGGTTCTACGAAACCAATGCAACAGGTTGGATTCGCAGCGATTTTCTCACTCTACAAAATACGGCTCCCACCAATCCTCAAGACCGGGCACTGAGAACCTGTGAGGCGCGCGTTCGCCAGCAGTTACCCAACAGCCGGGTGCAGGTGACCTATGACCCGCGCGATCGCAGCGGCCTGTACCGGGTCAACTGGACCACCAGCAATGGAGAAACGGGCTACTGCCGGGTGGATCGCGATGGTACACTGGTGAGTTTTGTCCGGGGTAACGACAACCCGGGCACAACTCCCGATCGCACCCAGGAAGCCCGGCTCAGACAGCTTGAAGCAGAATTCACCGACCAACTGGTCGGGTTGACCCGTGATCAGGCGATTCGTGTCCTGAATGCAGATGGTTACCAGCCCGTTGACGATCGCGTTGGTCGGATTACCTTCTCGGTAGACCGTCAGGCGTTTCAGACAGTAGTCACCTACGATCGGCGAACCCGTCGCATCCAGCGTGTCCAGGTCTCCTCCCAGGTCGCCCAACCTCCTCAGAACGATGCCCGCGCCCGTCAGCTTGAAGCTGAGATCAGCGACCTGGTGGTGGGACTGTTCTACGACGAGGCGATCGGCGTATTGCAAGATGAGGGCTACAACCCGGTTGATAACGGGCGGGGCAGCATTACCTTCCGGGCTGACCGGGGGCGTTATCCGGTCACCGTCTCTTACAACACCCAGACGGAGCGGGTAAACCGGGTGCGGGTTACCACTGGAGAGGTAGTTCAACCAGGCCCCAACGAGACCGTCGTCTCTTTCCAGACACCGACCTACGCCGTGCGTGTCTTCCGCCGCAATGGGCAACTGCTAATGAACGTGTTCAACCAGCAGACTCGCGTTCAGGAGCTGACTGAGGCGGCAACAACCAAAGAGGAATTTGGGAGTGGCGTCTCTTACAACGCACGGAGCGGCGATCGCACCTATTTCGCCCGTGTGGTCACTGATAATTTCTACGCCCTCGACATTTTCTCTGGTAACCGTCAGCTTGTTGGGGAGCGCGGAACCAAGAACTTT
>JBIKWV010000658.1:0-3789 GCA_044356135.1 Elainellaceae cyanobacterium | reverse complement strand
TTAGTTGGCACGTACTAGCGATCATCAGAGGCTACAGGGCGGTAATCGGCCAAGATGTTGAGTGGGGAGGGGCGTTAAACGCCCCTCCCCACTCAACTCTTGACAAACTTAAACCGTGGACTACTCGTGGGTCATTTGGCATGGGTATCGCCATTCCTGGCATCTTGCCCGTTCGGGCGGGCGAGACGACCACCCCACAGAGGTATGGCTATGAGCAAAGCAAATGACCCACTAGTTCAACTGAATGTAGTGGGGCTTATCGAACATGTGGATGGTGTCTACAAAGCGAGCGGTCTTCGACTGGGTGGAGATGACCAGGCTTTGGGTACGAGCGCCACCGTGGAAGAAGCGCACCCCTTCCATCAGGGTACCGGGGGTAATTCCGCAGGCGGCGAACAGAACGGTTTCACCGGAAGCCAGTTCTTCGGTTTCATAGACCTTGTCGGGGTCGGTGATGTTCATTTCCTTGAGGCGGGCCAGGTTGCCTTCTTTGGTCATGTTGGCCCACTCTTTGGTCTTCACCACAGCGGGATCGTACACCAGTTGGCCCTGGAAGTGACCGCCCAGGCAGCGCATGGCGGCAGCGGAAATCACACCTTCGGGAGCAGCTCCAATGCCCATCAGGGCGTGGATATTGGTTCCGGCGAAAGCACAGGAGATGGCGGCGGAGACATCACCGTCGGTAATCAGGCGGACTCTGGCTCCAACTTCACGGATTTCCTGGATCAGCTCGTCGTGGCGCTCGCGCTTCATCACCACCACTACCAGTTCATCAATTGCTCGATCGAGAGACTCAGAAAGAATCTTCAGGTTCTCAGTCGCACTCTTGCGGATATCGACTTTGCCCTTAGCCGCCGGAGGAGCTGCCAGCTTCTTCATATAGAAGTCGGGAGCATTGAACAGTCCTCCCTTCTCAGAAATTGCCAGCACTGCCATTGAGCCAGGTTGACCGTAGGCGCAGAGGTTCGTGCCTTCGCAGGGGTCAACAGCAATGTCGATTTCCAGCAGCTCATCGGGGTTGCAGAAATCCTTCGCGTCTTCACGAGTGCAAATGCCCACTTCTTCACCGATGTAGAGCATCGGGGCGTCGTCCCGCTCGCCTTCACCGATGACGATGCGGCCCCGCATGTGAATCTTGTTCATGCGTTCCCGCATGGCTTCCACAGCAACCTGGTCAGCGGCGTTCTTGTCACCCTTGCCCATCCAGCGAGAGGAGGCGATCGCCGCCTGCTCGACTACCTCAATAATTTCTAACCCGAGTGTGCTTTCCACCGTTAAATACCCTCCGACTGCGGATTTTTGTCGTGTAACTGACAGAATCTTTCGTCTAGAAGTTTATCAGGCGGGGGGGACGTTTTTAACGGAGTGGGATCACTGATATAGAGACTAATGCGGCCCCAGGAAATTTTGTCGTTCTAGCTGGGGTAGGGGCGGTCTGAATGAGATGGCTGGACTGACGGAGGACCAACCCTGGGTCAGCAGCAGCACCATTGCCAGCATGACCGTTATCAGGAGCGCATTGGCAAAGCGTCTCATATTCTCTATCCCCTTTTGCACGTCACATCACACACACCACAGGGGGCAGTACCCCAGCGCCGCCATCTTAACCGCACCACTGGAGGACTGTCACCATTGGGACAAATGACCCTTCTGGGGGAGGTGACTCTGGTTGAGCAGGAATGGTTCCTATCGAAACATCCCTCCCTCTGTAAATCAATGGGAAAGTTTCTGACCAGTATTGCATTTGGACAGACCCATTTCACGAGTTTTATTCTGTGCATTTTCAGTGCCTGTTTGATTGCAGGTTCTCCGCTCGTCATTACTGCACTCAATCATGGAAACTGGAAAGATCTCATGACCTACGACGATTGTTTTACCTGGACAACCGTTCATCCATTTGTAGAAGTTCAACTTGTAGAAGTTCAACAATCCAGCCCTCACACCAAGCCCCAACCTTCTGTGGCGATCGCCACCCTACAGAAGCATCACCAGAACTTTGAGTGGCAGGGCTGGCAGATTCACCACATTGCTATGCCCAATGCTCAAAGCAAAGTGCCCATTCTGCTGGTTCACGGCTTTGGCGGCTCTGTCGGCCACTGGCGGCACAATATTCCTGTACTGGCGCAGCACCACAGCGTGTACGCCGTTGACCTGCTGAGCTTCGGTGACTCTGATAAGCCTGATACCGCCTACTCGCTGGAGATCTGGGTTGATCAGGTTTACGAGTTCTGGCACAGCTTCATCAAGGTGCCTGTGGTCCTGGTAGGCAATTCCCTTGGATCCCTGACCTGCCTTGCGGTTGCGGCAGCTCACCCAGAGATGGTGCGAGGTGTGGCGATAATCAGTCTACCCGATACAGCAGCCCACCACAACGCAATTCCACGGGTGATTCAAAACATTGGCATTCAGCAGGCGTTCCGCAAGCGTGATGTTCCCCTGACCCTTGATGCCGCCGAAGAGTGGTTTGATGAAGTGCTGCGATCGCGCCTCGATGACCTGCTGCAGGCCGCTGAGAAAAAGCAAGCGCTGAAGCTGGAGAACCTCGATCGGAATACGGTTAAGAAGTTTGAGAAAACCTATCTGGCCTCCCCCAAGTTCGAGCACCTCTATGTTGATCACGACCTGCGTCTGGTAAAAACCCAGCGTGAAGCAAAGCAGCGGCCCTCTTACACATTTGCAGTCCGCCGCCGTTACTAGACGTTTGACTAAATTGCGCCGATTTTCTCCAAAACGCTGACTGCGTCAGCGTTTTGGAGAAAATCGGCGCTAGAATTAATATGCCGCGAAATGCCCTCTGAGAGGGCGTTTCGCGGCATTACAGAAAAAATAGTCAAAACTCCAGTATGGATCCTTCGCCACTCTACCGCCGTGACCCATTAAGACGATTCTCTGATCGGGCCAGTGACTATGCCCAGTTCCGTCCCACCTATCCACCGGAGGCGATCGCCACCCTGATTGGTTCCAACGCTGACCCCCATGCCCTGACGGCTGCGGACATTGGTGCAGGCACAGGCATTTCTTCCCGATTACTGGCAGACCGGGGGGTGAGAGTATGGGCGATCGAACCCAACACCGCCATGCGCGAGGCAGCGGAACCGCACCCACTGGTGGAGTGGCGAAACACAACAGCAGAACAGACGGGACTGGATGATGGCTCAGTGGAGCGGGTCACCTGCTGTCAGGCGTTTCACTGGTTTGAACCGGAAGCGGCCCTCAAAGAATTTCACCGCATTTTGAAGCCGGGAGGTCAGGTGGCGCTGATGTGGAACGATCGCCACACCGCAGATCCTTTCACCGCTGAACTCATCGAAGTGATTTATCAGGCCAGCGATCGCACCATCTTTGACCGCAAAGACCGCAAATCGCCCGCTGCCCTGGAGCACAGCCCACTGTTTGAGAATTTCCGGACGGAGACCTTTGACTGGGGGCGATCGCTGACGCTAGAAGAACTGATTGGCCTACTGCTGAGTGCCTCCTATGTCCCCAACCAGGGAGAAGCCTGCGATCGATTGGTCGGGGAGGTAGAGCGTTTGTTTCAGCAGTGGGCAATGACCGATACAGGAGAGGATACAGTGACACTCGCCTATCGAACCTACCTGTATCTGGCAGAGAAAGCAGATTAGCAGGGAACCAGAACCCCGGCTTCTTTCCTGGGTTTTTGTGGGGCGGGCATCCTGCCTGCCCAAAACACCGAGCGGGCAAGATGCCCACCCCACAGTAACTGGACTTTTGACTAAATAGCGTCGATTTCTCCAAAACGCTGATGCAGTCAGCGTTTTGGAGAAATCG
>JBIKWV010000656.1:0-3801 GCA_044356135.1 Elainellaceae cyanobacterium | reverse complement strand
ATGGATATTGATGACGGGAACACCCTCCATCGCCTGCATCCGCTCAAAGAAATCGATCTTGCGCCAGGATTCAGGCATCAGCACCTTCATAACATCAACGGGCATCGCTGAAACATAAATATCGGCGGTGACAACCTCATCGGGTGCGCCATCCAGACCGCGAATTGCAAAACCGTGAACCGTGTTGTCGTCATTCAGCAAAATCTGCTTCAGGGGCTTCTTCAAATGGACTTCGCCACCCCGCTCGGTGATGTAGTCCACTATCGGCTGACACAGTCGCTCAGTGGGGGAGCCATCCAGGAAGGCGACTTTAGACCCGTACCGTTCCTGAAGAAAACGGTTCAGCGCCGTCAGAGGAACCGTCGCCGAAACGTCATCCGGGTTGATAAACGTCAGTGCCTTGGAAGCAGCAATAAAAATATCGCTATTGACGCGATCATCTACTCCCTGGAGCCGCAGCCACTCCAGCAGAGAATACTTGTCCATATTCTCGACATACTGCTGACCCCGCACCACCGCAGGCAATAACCCCACCGCAAATCGAATTTTCTGTTCCCAGGTGAGCATGTCATTGTTACGCAGGATCGACATGATCACGTTGAGGGGAGCCGGAATGTCTGGTACGTCAAAGCGAGAGAGGACACCAGGCTTTTCGGGCTGGTTAAAAATCAGGGTGTGTTCTTTCCACTGGAGCCGATCCTCAATGTCCAGTTCTTTAAACAACTGGAGCATATTCGGATATGCCCCAAAGAAGACGTGCAGCCCGGTCTCATACCAGTCACCGTCTTCATCTTTCCAGGCCGCCACCAGACCACCCAATACATCGCGGCTTTCCAACACGATGGGCGTGTGTCCGGCATCGACGAGATATTTGGCGCAGGCAAGACCCGCTAATCCCCCCCCAGCGATCGCAACTCGCATGTGACGTAGCTATCCTCTTGAGTGCAGTGACCTTCGACAATAGCTATTATTATATGTTGCGAAGTGTTACGTTACGCGGGAACCTTCACAGGTTCATACAGGTATTCAAACCAATTGCCGTCGGGGTCACGTCCGTAGAAGGAAGCCGTCCCATCCCGATGGTCGTGGATCTGCGTCACATGAACGCCTTCAGCCTTGAGGCGTTCGTAAGCCGCATCAATCTCTGCGCGATCGTCAAACACAAATCCGAAGTGCGGCCCCGCCTGCTCATAGCTGGGGCTGAGCAGGGCCAATCCATCCTCACCCGCCTTCAGGTAAGCCCAGTCTGCATCCTTCCAGACCAGATCCATCCCCATCCCCTGGTAGAACGCTGCTGCCTTTTCAATATCCTGCACGCAGATTGCGACGTGTCCAATTCGCTTGAGTTTCATAGCCGTCTTTCTTAATTCCCACCAGTTTCATTGTAGGCCAGGGCCATCGTCAGGACAGAACCATTCACCGACTACCGCCGGGAGAGGGCGATCGCCACACTCACCCCGACAATGCCCAGCAGCGTCAGCAGCGCCCCATTGCGACGAACCCAGTGATTCAACTGGTTGGAGAAACTGGGCTTGTAGGAGGTGACGATCGGCTGCTGAGCCGGGTTGTGGTAGAGAGTACACTCGCGGGCATAGGGACGCTGCGGAAAGTTGCAGCTATCGTCGGCGTGATAGGTGCAGGAGTCACACAAATATTCTTCATCGGATGCCCGGTACAGCGGAATGCCAGGGTGGCCGTGCGCCTTCAGAGGCGTCCGGCAATAGGGGCAGGCGATCGCCTTAGAATCCACAGTTTGATGGCAGCGGGGACATTCAGCCATAGACGGCGCAGCATAAAACGTGCAGTTTTCCTATCCTAGCCCACGGTTTCGACTCATCCACAGCGTTAAACCTGACTAATGGTTTTGCACAAACTTTCGCTGCTGAAATCGCCTGGAGTTCGTGAGTCGATAGGTATTTCCCATTGCCTGCCTCATCCGGGCTTCGGTTTCATCGAGAACTGGAGCAGGAATCGCCTGCCACGCCTCAAAACTGGTCCAGCGGATGACCGCAACCACCAGCGAGGCTTCATCAGGACTGATCCAGACCTCTTTGCCCAGAAAACCTTCGTAGGCAGCAAGGGTGCCTGTCCAGATTTCATTGTCCTCTTTGACGAACGTTTCGCGCAGTTCAGGATCGACCTCAAACGTCAGCCACTCGATAACCACACACCCCTCCTGGATAGACTTTCTTTCATTCTGTCTTTAGTGCGGACAGTTTTTTGAAAACCCCTGATTTTGCGTGCGCTTCGCGCACCAAAAATCAGGGGTTTACAAAAAACTGTCCAGAGTATTGATTCTGTTCAACCTTTCATAAAGCTAGCCTTTACATCTATCTAGCCTTACGTAAAGTTTGCCTTTTTATCACTGGCGATGGACTGAATCTCAGATCTTATGGTACATTTGTATTATTAGTTCCTGTGCCCCAGAAAGTCGATCCCAGGCGATCGATCACTGTAGGGGTTTCCAGAGCAATTACCCTGGAAACCCCTGGGCTTCTTTCCCCAATTGCCTCGCCGTTTCTTGCCTGATCTGCTCCGTCCCTTACCGCTGCAATTGAGAGGCTGTCACTATGGAAGTTACTACTGTTCTGCAACAGCTCCAGCACCAGGTTGAACGCCTGCACCTGGGGTTTGTCGATATCCGGTACAAAACGGTCTATTGCAATCGCCGCTGTGAAGGGGCGCTCTGGTACACCGTAGAGGATGGGCAGCAGATTCCAATTAGGCAGAATGCACTGCGGGGTTATGCCGATCGTCTGGAAGTGGTCAGTTTGCAGCGCCGGGGCAAGGATACCGATAAGCTGCAATTTACGCTCAACTGTGGCGATCTCCACTATGTACTGGAAGCTGGTTCAGACAGCGAATTTGCTCAGAGTCTGGTTTACAGCCTTGCCGTCCTGACCCTGGAACAACTGCGTCAACCCATTATCATCCAGCCGGAACCGGGGGAAGACAGCGCGGTTTTGTTTGCCAGAATTCGCACCAGCGACTATCGCCGCGTTTTTGTGGAGCGCAACAAGCTGGGTGATTATCCCGCAGTCCTGGAGCAGGTCATTCACGCGGTTGAGCGAGTTGGTACGCCTCCTTCCCCTGCCGCTCCATCTACCAACCGTGTAGAGCCGCAACGTTCAACCCCTCGTGTGACTGCGAAGGAAGCGGACGCACCCGTACCTGCTCCTGTATCAAGCGGTGCTGAACGAATCCCTGATGATGATGCTCCAGCAGCCAGCGGCAAACACACGACTTCTACAGCGGCCACCGCCAAGCTGTCCGCTTCTCCCCCTGCAGCTGCATCTCCTGGAACTAAGGCCAATGGAAAGTCGCAGCGATCGCAGTCTTCTACCAGAAAAGCAGTCCAGGCTGCCGATCACCCCCCTGAAAGCCAAGAACCATCGCCCCCCCAGACAACCGCTCAACCAGACACTCCTCCCCCTGACCCGGTGACACGCTTCCAGGCGATCGCCACCTGGACGGGCCACAAACCCTCGCAACTGAGGGCGATCGCCAAAGCAGCCCGCCTGCCTGCCAGTAGTGCCGACCTGCTACCGGAACAGCAGAACACGATGCGGGATGTCATTTTTGTGGACTGGGCAGTGAAGTATCCCGTTTGGGAACATACCAGTGACTGTCTTGATGCCTATCGAGAGGTGGTCGTCTCCCTCCCCCAGGCCACTGACGCTCGCATCTGGGAAGCATGGAAGAGCGAAATTACCCATCGTTTGACGGTTCAGCAGCAGCGGATGAGTGCTTAGGGATCTGCTGTTTATTAAAATCCCAGTTTCAGCGTGGCGCGGCGAAGCC
>JBIKWV010000655.1:0-3803 GCA_044356135.1 Elainellaceae cyanobacterium | reverse complement strand
TCACAAAACTGGGTTTGGAAATTTGCGACAATGGGAGGCGCTCAATCCACCAGTGTAAAGAAATTGATCAACTTATTACAAAGTAATTCTTTCTGGTGCAGATCTCAGACCACCGGGAAACGTAAACCTATGGCGATCGCCAGTTGGTACTGAATTGAGGAAATGCCATGTTGAGGGTCAATTCCTCCAATGTATTACTTACAAAATCACCGACCGATCGCAACAGGTAAACGGGATAATTTGTAACGGTCCGAAAACATGATACAAGGATTCAACCATACGCTAACAAGAGTGATAAACAACGCTGACGGAACTTACCTGAACGACCGGGATTTGCAGTCGTTAGAGCAATACAGTCAGAGCTATGTCGCTCGCCTCGAAACTTATCAGCAGTTGCAGGAACACAGCCCACAACTGATTCAGCAGGCGCTACGAAAACTGGCGCAGGTGCATCCCGAACTGATCCAGCAGTATGGGCAACGCTGTGTGTACGACATGACCGAAGTCGTCCGCTACATTGCGCTCTCGGTGTTGCGTGACGATGAGTCATTTTTCAGAGAGCAAATGCTGTCCTGGCTCGACACGATTCTGCTGGCCCACAAGCGCAACGAACAGTGTGCAATTGCCTACCGCTATCTCCAGGAAGCCATCCAGTCCAGTCTCCCCAACTCCAGAAGTAGTCTGCTTCGCCCTTACCTCGACATTGTGATTCAAGCCCTCCAGTCCCACGCCTGACCCGACGCTCCTTTGATTTGCGGTTCTCCAGAGATATTCATCAAACGGAGACAGACCCATGAATTCGACTCTCTTCACGCTCGATCGTCATGCCACCCTGGAACAGCGCCAGATCGCGCTTCGTCAAATCTATCAGCAGGTTCTCGAAAGACAGCCCTATGCCCACGAGCAAAAGGCGCTGGCCAAACTCGAAAAAGACTTTCTCAACGACAAAATTGGCGTTCGCCGCTTCTTGAAAGAACTGGGTTGCTCCCCCATCTATCTGGAGGCATTCTACTTTTCATCCTCCAATCCCAAATTCATCGAACGCTGCCTCAAACACTTCCTGGGACGGGCCCCACTCAACCAGGAGGAAATGCGGCTCTACTGCGACATACTCATGCGTCACGGCACCACTGCCCTGATTACTGCCATTCTCGATTCTGAGGAGTATCGCAAAGCCTTTGGTGGATTCACCATCCCGGCTCCCCAGACGCAACGCTACGAATCGCCCAGCACCTTCCTGGAGTCCCACTGGCTCCAAACAGAACACCTGGGTCAACGAGGGGAAGGTGTTCCCACTCTGTTCTGGCACACGCTGGGTCTCAACTGCGAGGCAGGGGTCTGTCGGCGTCCAGCAGCAGAGACGGTACTCCCTCCTGCGGCCCAGACAGAAATTCACGAAGAACTGCTGGATCTGGTGCAATCGCTCAACATGGACGCCGCCAAACAGAAGGTCGCGGCCCTCTCCTCTGAAGAACGTCACGCTTTGCGCCGATTGCTTTCCAGAAGATAGGTGAGGGGCGATCGCCAGTAGGATAAACTCTTGGTGATGTGATTTCCAGCACTCGCTATGCGCGTCTACGTTCTTCTATTCAATGTCGGTACCGACAATGAGGGCATCCACACGCTCAAGTTGAAGGAAAACGACCCCGACGGTGACAGCGAAGCCACGCGCAATGTGGTGCTGATGTTCGAATCTGAAGATGACGCCACACGCTACAGCGTTCTGTTGGAGGCGCAGGATTTTATGGCTCCTGCGGTGGAGTCCATCGATTCTGAAGAAGTCGAAGCATTCTGCCGCGACGCCGACTACGACTGCGTGGTCGTCCCCGAAGGCACCCTCACCCTCCCTCCCGAAGCAAACGTAGAGCAGACCGACTGGCAACCCGAAGGTTCAACCAGGAGTGATGAATCCGCCACAGACGATTTTTCTGAATCAGAGCTGGATCGGATTCGGCGGCGACTGGAAGGATTGTTGTAAGTTGAGTAACAGTCAAACATTGAGTGTCGGAACATCTAAATTAAGGCGATCGCTCACAACAGACAGCTTCAACCGTGAGCCGAATTCACCACCTGAAAAGACCGATACAGTGATCACCTGGGCGTGGAGCAGGCGGCTGTCATAAGGTGAGGCACCCGTACCAGGATTAACAGGGTAGGCAGGGGAACAAGCGGCGCTGAGGCTGAGGCGCAGGGCATGACCAGCGGGGATACGGATGCAGGTGGGTTGGAGAGCGATCGCCAACAGATGGGGCGGCAGCAGTCCGGGGGGTGCTTCTGGGGGGTTGACTCGCAGATAGCCCTGGGCAAAGTTGAACACCTGGCCGTTGGGTTTGACTTCTGAGAGGACTGCACACAGGTCAAAGCTGGGGGTGTCAGCAATGCAGTATAGCTCAACAATGAGATCTCCTGCGATGGTTAAGTCCTCGGTCAGCGGGGCTGTGGTGTAGGTAAGCACATCGGTGCGGCTGTCGAGGGCGGCACGATCGAAGGGGCCAGCGGGGGCGCTGGCATGGCCTCCACTGGCGGGAACGGGTCGCCAGGGGTCATGCACACAGGCATCGACCGCCGGGTCGGGAGTAGCTTCTGGCGACAGTTTGCCTTCCTGATCACCCATGCAGGCCAGACCCCTGCTGCTGAGGAAAACCGTTTGGGTCTGGGCTGCGGGGAACTGGTCAAATTTGCGCCACTGGTTCGTCCCCATTTCAAACAGGCAAACGGGGGCTTCGTTCAGCAATCCCGTGTCCTTGCCCTTGAGAAACTGGTCAAACCAGCGGACTTGCAGGCGATCGATCGGAGAATTGGCCGCTTCACCATAGTCCAGCGCCCCCGTTCTGCGTCCCCAGGGGAGGTGCGCCCACGGGCCAACCCACAGGTGTTGGGGAAATGGGCTGCGGCTGGCCATTGCCCGGTAGAGCTGCATGGTTCCCCGCAGGTAAGAGTCAAACCAGCCACCAATGTGCAGCATTGGCAGGTCTACCGACTCAAAGTAAGTTTTGGGGGAGAGCTTCTGCCAGTATTCAGCGCTGGAGTCGGAGTTGCGCAGCCATTCGTGGTAGAAAGAATTGGGCGCAAGTCGCTCCAGAATTTCTGAGCGGGGACAGACGACATCGTGAGTGTTGGGGCTGCGGGCAGCGATATAAAGAGCGCGATAGGCGTCCGGGTCACCGTGGCGACGAGCCGTCTCAGCGGCGATCTGGGCCGCCCAACTCAGGTTGAGCTGGTAGCTAAAAGCGCCTCCCTCATAGGCCCAATCCGCGTACAGGTCGTAGGCGGCCATGCTGGGACAGATGGTTTTTAACGCGGGAGGGCCGGAAATGGCGGCATAGAGCTGGGTCATCCCCTGGTAAGAGAAGCCGTACATCCCCACCTGACCGCTGCTTTTCGGAAGCTGTGCCACCCATTCAACCGTGTCATATCCATCTGCAATCTCGCTGGCAAACAGGCTGAATTCCCCTTCTGAAGAACCTCTGCCTCGCACATCCTGGATCACCACGATATAGCCCTGAGCCGCATACCAGGTGGGATGGGCATAGACGACGGTGGAGGCGATCGCCCGTCCATAGGGCTGCCGCATCAGCAACACCGGAAATGGCCCCGATCCTTCGGGATAGTAGATATCCGCATCAAGCCTGACGCCATCACGGGTCTGCATTGATAGGGTTTTCTTCGGAAGCACATTCAGCATAGATCACTCCCCTTTGTAGCGGTTCTCAGGCTGTTTCGTGTGACAGCACCATCAACACTCATGAATCTACAGCGCTTTGCGCTGAACTAAAACCAAACTTTGTGTTGAGAACCGCGCT
>JBIKWV010000654.1:0-3813 GCA_044356135.1 Elainellaceae cyanobacterium | reverse complement strand
TGAGGTACAAAGATTTTGTTGAGAGCCGCGCTCCGCGCGGCTCTCAACAAAAACTTTGGTTCCATCTCAGCACAAAGTGCTGTAAGCATAGGGGGGCACCAAGAGGTAGGGGGCGAGCAAATTTTTTTGCTGAACCTACTATCTGCGATACAAGATCGCATACAACTGATTTAGATCGGTCTTGTTCTGTGACGTTGATTGACCTGTTGTGTGATAGCGATCACTGGGCAAACTGCAAGAGTACAGACGGAATCCCTCCCGGGGGTTTAACCAGGCGTCTGTTCAGGTAGAAGTTCGTTGGAGTGAGAGGAGATGGGACAACTTGCGGCACCGACAGCGGGGCAAATCGTGCGACAGACGATTGATATTGCAGCGCAGCCACAGCTTTCAGTCAGACAACTGGCACGGGCGGGGGAATTTCGGGCGATCGCCCAGTGGTTGAACGCGCCCCTCATCCCTCAGGGAATCTTTGCTCGTGTCGCTGCCGATCGCCCTGGCTACCTGCTGGTGCTGTTGGAGGTGGTGGATTTGCCGGAGCGCGATCGCCTCAACCGCTTCATCGGTTACCGCCTTTCCCAACTCCAGTCAAAGCTGATCCAGGGCGTTCGAGTGGTTACTCGATATGTTGGCTCGACTCAAGTTGTCTGGGATCAAACCATTCGGCTGCGCCGTCCTGCTGCTCGTCGCGTTCGGCGGATTTCTCCCGGTACTCCTCCGGGTCTCGCTTCCTCTATCCAGGTTTCAATGCCGAAGTTGCCACGGGTGAGGTTCAGTCGGCGATCGCGCAATCTTTTGGTGGGCGGAGCGGTCACCGCGTTTCTGATGGGAACTGGACTGAATGCAGTCAATCATTACATTCATGCGGATGGACTGAAGACGGCCAATCTGGAGACTCCATCTGCTTCACTGGAGGGCACGACTCCCGCTGCTGTGACGCTGACGTTTAGCGGTAGCAGTTCGCTCGTCAATCGGCAGGCATTGGAGAACGATGTGGCGCAACGACTTACGCCCAGCCCTGTGGTTGAAGCAACCAATCCCTCTGCTCCTGTCGCTGAACCGTTAGATAGTGAAGCCCCTTCGGTTACGGTGATACCTTCGCCCGAACCCTCTCCGAAAGCAGATTTAACTCCCGTTACGCTGTCTAATACGCTGTCCGGCACGGTCTCCGATGAAGCTGCGGCATTGCATACGGTGGCACCTGCGGAGGGAGTGGCGATCGCCAACACCTCCACCATTGTCGGCAGATCCGACGCCAGTGGTCTTTCGAAAGTGCTGAGTGCGCTGGAGAAAGCAGGGATTCACTCCGTTGGCGCAGGGCGCAATGAAAAGGATGCTCGTCAACCTGAGGTGATTGATGTCCAGGGCAAACGAGTGGCTTACCTGGGCTACTCGGATGCGACTCCTGTGGCGGATTTCTGGCAGGCAGGGGCGAACCCGGCGTTGAGCGATCGCATCTCAGAGGACATTGAAGCCATCCGGTCGAAGGTGGACTGGGTGGTGGTGAGCTACCACTGGTCGAAGGAATTGGCGACAATCCCCTCACCGGAGCAGACAGCCCTGGCACGGCTGGCGATTGACCGGGGAGCCGATCTGGTGGTGGGCTATCATCCCAATGTGCTTCAGGGTGCGGAGGTCTACAAAGGACGGGCGATCGCCTACTCACTGGGGGATTTTGTTTTTCCCCAACAGACTCAGGCGACGCAGAAGAACTCTGACACAGCCATGCTAAGGGTGTCGCTGAAGGATGACCAGATGCGACTGGAATTTTTGCCCGTGGAGGTGAAGCAGGGGAAACCTGCGATCGCCACCGCAGAAAAAGCACAGGCCATTCTGAACCACCTGAAGAAAGCGTCTGCACTGTTTGAACAGCCGCTAGAACCGACAACGGTGCTGGATCGGCGATCGCCTGGGACTGTATCAACAGGATCTGAAGAGAAAGCGGCTCCGGAGCGGGCCAATGATTCCTTCGTCGCTCCAGCCTATTCCGAATCAGAAGCTTCTTCGACAGAGACTCCAGCGGCTTCAGACGTTGCTCCCGCAACCTCTGACCTCCAGGAGAAGGCTCCTGCTGAATTAACCGTTGATGGGACAGAAGAAACGAAGTCACTCAATGAGACAGCCCCCTCTGACTTCACGACGGATTCATTTACATCTGAACCGGAAGTCCCGGCTATGTCTGACCAATTGTCCCCCAACGTGGAGAATCAGCCAACTTCAGAAACTGATCCTGAAACGGATTTAGAATCTCAGTGAGGTTTAATAGGGGAGGGGATAGCGATCGCTCATCCATTCCCTAACCCGAAACGGATTTAGCCCTCAGTGAGCTGAACGGTGGGAATCTGCTTTGAACGCCCATCTCCCCATGTCCCCCATCCCGGATTTACCGTGTTTGCGATCGCCCTCCAGCAAGACCATTACAAAACCTACATCCTCTCGGATCAGGTAGCCCAGTCCCGCTTAGAAATCGTGCCAGAGCGGGGCGGTATCGTCACGCGATGGCAGTTGCGAGGCCAGGACATTCTGTACCTGGATGCTGAACGGTTTGCCAACCCAGAGTTAACCGTGCGGGGCGGAGTCCCCATTCTGTTTCCCATCTGTGGCAACTTACCGGGCAACAGTTACACGATTGAAGGACAGCCGTACACGCTGAAGCAGCACGGGTTTGCTCGCGATCTTCCCTGGCAGGTGAGCGATCGCTCGACCCAGGAGTGCGTCAGCATCACCCTGACTTTGGCAAGCAGCGATGTTACTCGTGCCCTGTATCCGTTTGACTTCCACCTGGCGTTTACCTACCGTTTGCGCGGCAACTCCCTGGAACTGGAACAGCAGGTGACGAATCGGGGCGATCGACCCATGCCGTTCTCGCTGGGCTTTCACCCCTACTTCCAGACCTCCGACAAATCTCAGCTCCAGTTTGAGATCCCTGCAACCCGGCTTCTTAATCAGCGAACCGGGGAATCTCAAAGTTTCTCTGGTCAGTTCGACGTTGAGCAGGATGAGATTGACGTGATTTTTCGGGAGTTATCGGGGCAGACGGCGACGGTGAGCGATCGCGCCCGAAATCTTCGCCTGACGATGGAGTTTGACGACTTCTACCCTTTCCTGGTGTTCTGGACGGTTAGAGGGAAAGACTTTTACTGCCTGGAACCCTGGAGTGCGGGGCGAAATGCGATGAATACGGGCGATCGTCTCACCCATCTACCTCCCGGCGAAAGTCTCCACACTTCCTTTCGGTTGACGGTGAAGCCACTGTAGATGCCCAGGGTTCTGCTGTTTAATAAAACCCATTTTTGAGTGAGAGGGCGGCTCCTCCGCCCTCTCACTCAAAAATGGGGCGGCTTAATTTTTGGAAGCCCCTAAGTCCCCTACTACGTGAGTAGGATGAGCGTTCGCAAGCATTTGAACGAGTTTTCGCAAAATCTGTCAGAAAAGTTGGTTAAACTACACGGCCTTGTGATAAATTAGATAATCGTGTGCTAAATAAAGACACGCCAACGGGTCGCTAACTCAACGGTAGAGTACTCGGCTTTTAACCGATTTGTTCTGGGTTCGAATCCCAGGCGACCCATTTTTTACTGGAGTTTTGATTATTTTTCCTGCCATGCTGCGAAACGCTCTCGTAGAGAGCGTTTCGCAGCATATTTAGTTTTAGCGTCGATTTCTCCTGAAACGCTAACTGCGTTAGCGTTTCAGGAGAAATCGGCGCAATTTAGTCAAAAGTCCAGTTAGGGACTTGCTACAAAATAAAATCCCAGTAAAACCCCAGTTTTGGGGGGGGGGGGGGGGCGGCCCCCCCCCCCCGCGGGGGTTTTT
>JBIKWV010000653.1:0-3814 GCA_044356135.1 Elainellaceae cyanobacterium | reverse complement strand
AAACAGCAGATCCCTTACCTCAAGGATGATTCGTCGTCGTATCGGTCGTAGCGGTTGAGCCAGTAACGTTTTGAAGCGTCAGACGGCGACCTCCGTCTCGACCCGGCAGGTAGTGTTCTAGACGTGTGGTTAGTTGTTGTGGGGGGGGCGCTCAGCGCCCCTCCCACAACAACTAACCACATATTTGAAACATGACCCAAGAATCCTGCTATGGTGGGAGCCAAACTCATAAATTAAACTCTCTGGATGTGACAAGGACCTTCCCATTTCCATCAGAAGCCCGTCTATTTGGATTAAGCCCAGACCTGGGGCGCTGGCTGTTTATTCCACTCGGCCTGGTTGTGCTGCTCTGCCTGGGCACTGTTTACTCATGGAGTATTTTCAGTGGGCCGTTTGAAGCAGAACTCAATACCCGTCCCGGCACTATTCTGTTGCCTTTTCTGGTATTGGGAATCACCTTTACCCTGGTAATGCCGATTACCGGGCTGTACATGAACCGCTGTAGCCCCCGCATCCTCACCAGTTTGGGGGGCATTGTTGTCGGAATTGGTTACCTGCTTGCCAGTCAGGCACCCAACTTACCTCTGCTTGTTCTTAGCTATGGGGTGATCGCGGGGCTGGGCGTAGGCATGGCATATGGTGTACCGTTAACTGTCGCCGCTCGCTGGTTTCCCGATCGCAAGGGTTTAGCAGTAGGGCTGACGGTGGTCGGTTTTGGACTGTCTCCCCTGGTCACTGCACCTCTGGCGTTTAACCTCATCAACGGCAATCCCGGTTTAGGGCTGCCCGCTTTAGGAGTGCGTCAGACGTTTGTGGTGCTAGGAGTGGCGTTTACTGTATTGATCGTGGCGATCGCCTCCGTCCTGAAAATGCCGCCCCCCCGATGGACTCCACGCGACTTCAGTCCAGATATACTTCAGCAGGCAGATCCGGATGCAAACCTACCCATGATCCAAACCCAGACCTTCTATGGATTGCTGGGGTGTTATGGTGTGGGCACCTTTGTCGGGTTAACTGCCATTGCCACCACTGCCCAGATCGGGCGCGAGTTGGTCAACTTGAGTCCGCAGCAACTTGCGATGGCGGTGCCTTTGTTTGCAGTTTTCAATGGGGTTGGGCGTCCCCTGTTTGGCTGGCTGAATGATCGGTTGCGTCCCCGCTGGACGATCATTATCATCAACAGTTTGATTCTGATTGCTTCGATTTTGATGATCCATACGGGTTCCGATGAACCCGGTCAGTATCTGGCGGCATTTTGTATTTTCTGGTTTTGTCTGGGAGCCTGGTTGGCGGTCGCTCCGGCAGCAACGCTAAGCTTTTTCGGTCTACCGAACTACCCCAACAACTACGGACTGCTTTTCATTGCCTTCGGGACGGGTGGCCTGTCGGGAATTTTTACCGCTATTGGCATACGTGGCATTATGGGAAGTTTTGCGCCTTTTTTCTATGTGACGGCAGCGCTGGCAGTTCTGGCAATTCTGGTAGCATTCTTTACTCTGACCGTTCCCCGAAAAACCTGGCTTTCTGATTGGCTATTTCAGTATCTGATCAGTCCAGTAACGCCAGTATTGCGGTTGTTGGTGGAGGGATGGTTGACAGTGGCGCAAAGACTATACCCGAACAGTAGTCAGTATCGTCCCATGGTTGAAGTTGAAAAACCGCTACAGGGGAAGTGAGTAGAGGAAACAGGCATGGTTGCTAAAGCGTTTTCTAGACGGGAACAGTTTGAGCAGACGGGTCTGGTGGATTACAGCCAGCTTCGATCGCTACCCCAGATGTGGGAAATCGCAGAGCGGTTGTTTGGAGATGTAGAGGCGTTGATTGATCCTCACAGCCGTCCGGCGGTGTCGTTGACGTATCGGCAGTTGTACCAGCAGATCCACCAGTTTGCCGCAGGCATTCAGTCATTGTTGCCCGAAGTGCCCGACCCCCAAGCCCCACCGATTGTGGCACTGTTTGCAGATAATAGCTGGCATTGGATTGTGGCGGATCAGGGCATTATGCTGGCGGGGGCAGCAGATGCCGTGCGCTCGGCAACGGCAGACCGGGATGAATTGCTGTACATTCTGGAACACAGCAATAGCATTGGGCTGGTGGTTGAAAATGCAAAGACGCTGGAACGGTTGGGAAATGGAGTCTGGGCATTGCCTGTGGGCTGGGTGGTGCTGTTATCGAATGAGTGTCCTGATCTGCCCGATCGCCCCCCTCATATCAAACTTCTGAATTTTGACCAATTGCTGGAACTCGGTAATCAGTATCCACTACAGCCGGTGCCAACCACACCAGAAAGTCTGGCAACCCTGATCTACACCTCTGGAACCACGGGGCAACCCAAGGGAGTCATGCTGAGTCACGCCAACTTTATCTACCAACTGGTGGCGCTGACGGCGATTATTCAACCTTTAGTGGGCGATCGCACCCTCAGCATTCTTCCCACCTGGCATAGTTTTGGTCGGGTGGGCGAATACTACACCCTCTCCCAGGGCTGCACCCAGGTGTATACCAATCGCCGCTATCTCAAACAGGATCTACAAACCTATCAACCGTCTTATGTGGTGGGCGTGCCCCGACTGTGGGAATCGATCTATGAAGGGATTCAGAAATCGTTCCGCGATCGCCCCCCGCGAATGCAGCAATTCATTAACTCCTTTCTGGCGGTCAGCCGCCGCTATATCCAGGCGGTGCGCACCTGGAAACGGCGAGATTTGCAGAATTTGCACCCGACTCGATCGCAAATCATTCAGGCATGGGTTGCAACTCTGTTGCTGGCTCCGCTACATTACCTGGGAGAACTGCTGTTGTACAAACGGATGCAGCAGGCGCTGGGCGGTAAAATTAAGCAGCTCATTTGTGGCGGTGGCTCTCTGGCGCAGCACCTGGAGGATTTTTTTGAAGTCATTGGCATTGAAATTCTGGTTGGTTATGGATTGACAGAAACCTCACCTGTCCTCAGCGCCCGCCGCTACTGGAATAATTTGCGGGGTGCATCGGGGCAGCCGTTAATCGAAACGGAATTTCAGATTGTCGATTTAGAGACCCGGCGCGTTCTGGGAACAGAGCAACGGGGACTCGTGATGGCAAGAGGTCCCCAGGTAATGCGGGGGTATTACCGTAATGCGGAGGCAACAGCGAAGGCAATCAGCCGAGATGGCTGGTTTGATACCGGGGATATTGGTTGGCTCACAGCCGACGGCAGCATTGTGCTAACCGGCAGGGCAAAAGACACCATCGTTCTCAGCAATGGTGAGAATATTGAACCTCAACCGATTGAGGATGCCTGTTTGCGCAGTCCCTACATTGATCAAATTGTTCTGGTGGGTCAGGACCAGAAAGCGCTGGGCGCGTTGATTGTACCCAACCTGGAAGCCCTGCAAGCCTGGGCATTGAATCAATCCCCGCCGCTGGTCAGCGATGTCAATCAGGCGATCACTCTGGATAGTCTTTGGCTGCGGGATTTGCTGCGGCAGGAACTGAACCGGGAAGTGCGCGATCGCCCCGGCTATCGTTCCCAAGATGAGATTGCTGCATTTGCCCTGCTGGCAGAGCCGTTGACAATAGAAAACGGATTGCTCACCCAGACACTCAAGATCCGGCGAAATGTTGTGATGGAGCGGTATGCAGACATAATTCAGCAGTTATTTTAGTGGATTGGCGTTAGCGATCGCATCCCACAGGGCTAATCAGGGTTTTGGGTTTTCTTAATCAAGGTGCAAGATCTGACTGGAGTTTTGACTATTTTTCCTGTAATGCCGCGAAACGCCCTCACAGAGGGCGTTTCGCGGCATATTTAATTTCGCGCCGTTTTCCCGAAACC
>JBIKWV010000652.1:0-3817 GCA_044356135.1 Elainellaceae cyanobacterium | reverse complement strand
ATCCCCCCATCCCCCCCTCCCCTCTCCCTACCATCAGAAGCATCAACAGTTCACGATCCCGAAGTAGCCCTCCTCCATGAAGACCTGCCAGACGCAGAATCACCCCCTGGAAGCACGCGATACCCCATCTGGAAATCGCCCACTCCCGAGGCCGACGAAGATGTGGTGGCCTGCTTTGGGATGGTGTGCGATCGCCTAAAAGTTCCCTATCGTCCCGACACACTGCGTCGCTGGTTACGCAAACAGTCCCTCGACAGTTTTGATCCGATCGACCTGTATACGCGCATTGGTCAGGCGATCGGTTTCAACGCCCAGGTGGTGCAATTTACCGCCACAACGGGAGGGTTGAACCGTTTGCAAACTCCGGTTTTAATCCAGTGTCGGGATGTATTAACGGTACTCCACGACATCTCCCCAGAGGTGGCCGTCCTGGGTTCTCCCAGAACGGGACTATTGAGAATCGCACCCCGCAGACTGGTGAAACAGTTGGTGCCCGATCGAACAGTATCAGAAGCAGGGCAGGTGATGTGTCGAGCGATCGCCCTGGAACGGTTTGAGCGATCGCCCAACAAACGATTTGGCTTCCACTGGTTTGTACCTGTGCTGGTTACACAGTGGGGAATTCTGCTGCAGGTGCTGCTGGCCTCTATGCTGATTCAGATTCTAACGGTGGCTAATCCCCTGCTGGTGCAACAAATTATCGACAACGTGATCATCAACGCCAATGCAGGAGCGATGACCATGTTTGGCGTGCTGATGCTCCTGTTTGCCCTGCTGGAGGGCGGTCTTACCATTCTGCGGCGGTATCTGCTGGCCAGCACAACGAACCGGATTGATCTGCACCTGGGGATTGAAATTGTTCGCCATCTGTTGCGATTGCCATTACCGTTTTTTGAACGATATGCCGTGGGGGAACTTTCAGTTCGATTGTCAGAGCTGGAAAACATCCGTCAATTTCTGACCGACAGCGCTATTACGGTTGTTCTGGATGTTCTATTCTCTGCAATTTATATTGCGGTGATGATGCTCTATAGCGTTCCCCTCACCCTCTGCGTCCTGATCACAATTCCCATTGTTGTCATCTCCACCTTACTCATGTCGAATGTCCAGGAGAAGCTGATTCGCGTGCGGGCAGACCACGGAGCAAAGGTGCAGTCCTATCTGGTGGAAGTCCTCAGCGGCATCTCAGCGGTCAAAGCGCAGCACATTGAATCCCTGGTGGAGGCGACCTGGCGGGAGCGCTATGTCCAGTATCTTTCCACTGGCTTTGTCGCAAATACGATTGGAACCGCCTTCTTCTCCTACAGTAATTTTTTGAACACTGGCAGTAGTTTGCTCGTTCTGTGGGTCGGCGCAAATCAGGTACTCGAGGGGCAGATGACGCTGGGGGGACTGATCGCCTTTCGCATCCTGACGGGCTACGTCACCGGGCCATTGCTGCGGTTGGCGAGTTTGTGGCAGCGGTTCCAGGAGACGGCGCTGTCGATGAATCTGCTGGCCGATATTGCGGACGCCCCAGCGGAGGAGTCGGATCATGAAAAGTCTCGCCCTGAATTGCCGCCGATTGAGGGACATGTCCAGTACCAGAGCGTGAGTTTTGGTTTTCAACCGGGACAACTCCAGCTTGAGAAGATTGACCTGGAGATCGCCCCCAAAACCTTTGTGGGGATTGTGGGCCAGAGTGGTTCAGGCAAAAGTACGCTGATGAAGCTGCTGCCCCGCCTGTATTCCCCGCAGTTGGGAACGATTTTGATCGATGGTCAGGATGTAAACCGCGTCAGTCTCAGTTCACTGCGATCGCAAATCGGCATCGTTTCCCAGGATGCGGTTTTGTTCCAGGGCACGATTCGTGACAACATTTCACTCTTTTCTGACCTGCCCGAGGAGACCGTCATCGAAGCCGCAAAAGTGGCCGAGGCCCACGAGTTTATTCTGCAATTCCCCAATGGTTACGACACCCTGGTCGCTGAAAAAGGTGGCACCCTCTCCGGTGGCCAGCGTCAACGCATTGCGATCGCCCGTGTCGTTGCCCGCGATCCTCGCCTGCTGATTTTTGACGAGGCCACCAGCGCCCTGGATTACGAGACCGAACGGCGAGTGTGTCAGAACCTGATGCAAAGGTTTGGCGATCGCACCTGTTTCTTTATTACCCACCGCCTGAATACCGTCACCGGGGCTGACTGGATTTTGTTTATGCAAAACGGCATCATTGCTGAACAGGGTACCCATGCGGATTTAATGGCGCGACGGCAACTTTATTACTGCTTATGTTCGCAGCAGTTTCAGAACCCTTGAAAGGATTTATCTATTGTGGGGCGGGCATCCTGCCTGCCCAAAACATCGGGCGGGCAGGATGCCCACCCCACAATGCAAATGTCCCGCTGTTCAACCCAACCTACCTGATACTCTTCTACTCTGTCGCTCATTCATTCCACAAATCAACATTCACCCTAAGGAGACCTCACTATGCGAAACCTGCGCTGGCTTACCCATCCCCTGGAAACGATTCGGATTCGGTACGCCGATCGCCTCCAGCAACTGGAACGCGACCTCGAAGAAAAGACCGTTAGTTTGCCTGCGATCGCCCCGTGGACGAAGCGACTCACCCAATTCATCATGGTCGGCGTGGTGGCCGGAGCGGGGTGGGCGATCGTGGCGCGGGTGGATGTGGTGGTGAACGCCAGCGGCGAACTGGAGCCGATGTCTCAGGCGCAGGTGATTCAGTCCAGGGTGGGGGGGATTGTGACGGCGGTGATGGTGCAGGAGGGGGAGTTTGTCAAACAGGGGCAGGTATTGATGCAGTTGGATAAGACGGCGCTGTACAACCAGTTGGAGGCACTGATGGCGCAGCGGGAGCAGTTGGTGGAGGAGACGGCGGTGCTGCGGCTGGCGCGGCAGGGGGTTCCGCCGGAGGCAGCCCCGGCTCCGGTGTGGGTATCGCCGGAGGTGCTGAATCGGGTTCAGAATCGATTTCTGCTGCTGGCCCAGATTACAGGCGATCCTGGTGTGCTGTCGCCCGAGCAGCAGCGGCGGTTTGCGCTGTTTGAGCAGCAGTTGCGCGATCGCCAGTCCATCAATGAGTTAGAAAGTGCCGATTTGCAGGCGCAGATTGCGGCGTCTGAAAACCAGCTTTCTCAGACCAATTATCAACTGGGTGTGGAACAGGAATTATTGACCAAACTGCGTCCGCTACTGGAGGAGGGAGCGATCTCGCGCACTGATTATTTGCGGCGGGCAATTGATGTGAATGCACTCGAGAGCCAATTTACCCAGCGGCAACTCCAGCGCCGACAGTTGGAGGTCAATCAGCTCCAGGCGCAGGTTGCGGGGCGCAATCTGGTGGTGGAAGCCCAGCAGGAATCCATGCGCCAACTGGCGTCCCTCGATAGCGAACTGGACGCTACGATTAAGGACAATCAGCGCCAGTTGATGCAGGTCACGGCACAGCTCAACCAGCTACAGAACGACTTGAAGAACCAGGAGCTACGTGCTCCTGTGGATGGAGTGGTGTTTAACCTGGGGCCAAAACTACCGGGCATCGTTACCCAGTCGGGACAGACCCTGCTCCAGGTGGTTCCCAATGAATCGCTGATTGTGCGCACTCAGGTGGCCAACACTGACATCGCCAATATTCGCGTGGGGATGCCTGCGGAAGTCCGGCTGGATGCCTACCCATTTACTGAATTTGGCTCCGTAAAGGGCGTTGTTGCAAAGGTGGGGAGTGAAACGGTGACTGACGGAAACCCATCCGCCCCTAAAACTGGATTTCCGGTGGAAATTCAACTGGATCAGCAGGTGCTGGAACAGCGATCGCAGC
>JBIKWV010000650.1:0-3818 GCA_044356135.1 Elainellaceae cyanobacterium | reverse complement strand
GATCTCGCCTTTAATACCATGATTGGCAAACATGTTTTTCTCTTCTGCCACTCGCCAGGGCAAATACCCTAACCATTGATCCAGTCCTAATCGAACCGTTCCTGATTCTTGCGCCTCTCCACATCCTTGAAGCCCAGATAATCCAGTGATCAAGGCGGCTGAGGCGAATGCACTTGATTGAACGAAAGTACGCCTTTTCATGAATCGGATCCCTTTTCTTAACCGGATACTGGCTACTACTTTGGTACGTTTCTCTAAATCTAACCAGTCAAAAAAGTGATGAATCTAGGGTGAGAAAAAGTAACTATAGCGGTTTTCATCCGCATGAGATACGGGGGGTGTGGGGGCGGTGCCCCCACGCAGGGGTGGAACCCCTGCACCCCGTACCTCACCCGCACGGGAAGTGCAATAGTACTCGGCGGCGTAAATTCAGAATCCATTTTTTGTGAGGGGGTGACGAAAGTGGCTACAAAGCTGATTGGATAAGCTCCATCGCCCTCAATCCTCTGAGATAATACTTGCGCTTACAGCGCTTTGCGCTGAACTAAAACCAAAGTTTGCGTTGAGAACCGCGCTCCGCGCGGTTCTCAACGCAAACTTTGTACCAGATGCACTTGCAAAGTGCCGTATTACGATTCAGTTGCATTAACTCTGCGATCGCGTCCGCACAATATCCCTGATAATTCAACCGTGCCCCTGTGACACCTGTTCCTTCCAGGTTGTATCCACACACACCCTCCAGTTGCGAAACATCTCTTCAATTCAATATCGAAGCGCAAACGGTACGCTCTCACCGCCGCTTCGACGGTATCAAAGGAGGTGACAAGAAACTACCCTTCCTCTGGTGACCAATCACCTTATTTTCAATTGCCATTTCGCCGCCAAATTCAAGCCGTCTTTGCGGCCTCTGCGTCTCTGCGGTAGTCATGTATTACTAAATTCTTCAGCATTCCTCCGATCGCCTGACCCATAGACGATGCGTCCTCCGCGTGAAACTGGAGCACAATAGAAAGTGTTCTAGCCCACATAGCGTCAAAAATCGCCTGTTCTACAGTGAGATCAGGAACCCCCATTGCTCTGTTGGATATGAGTTCTGAACAACTGCCGCTCACCAATCCTCAAGCGCTGCTCTCCACACTCAAGGAGTTGCGTCAGACCGTTGAACGGGAGGGGAATGAAATGCTGGAAGGGTGGCGATCGCACATTCAGCGCCCAGAATTTCTCTCGAGCGCCCAGAATCTAGCGGAGTATCTGGCGCTGCGGCGACACGATCTGCGATCGCTCCAGGCTGCTCTCACTCCGTGGGGACTTTCTTCATTGGGACGGATCGAAGCACGGGTCATGCCCAATCTAGATGCGGTCATTGCCACCCTGGAAGTCGTTTGTGGGGTTAGTTCGGCTCAACATATTCAGCGTCCGCCTGCCGAAGCTTTTTTCGAGGGAAATCGCCTCCTACAACAGCACACCGCAACTTTGTTTGGCTCCACTCCCCTCAATCGTCGGGTGAGGATCATGGTGACACTGCCGACCGAGGCCGCGACGAATGACCCGATGGTAACTGAACTGGTGCGGCGCGGTGCCAATTGTGTGCGGATTAACTGCGCCCACGACAATCCTGAAATTTGGGCACAAATGATTGCGCAGGTGCGCCGTGCCGAACAGGAAACAGGCTGCTCTTGCAAAATCTTGATGGATCTGGGGGGTCCCAAAATTCGAACGGGAACAGTGCTGACACCGCCGGATCAGAAGCGAGTATTCCGGGACGATTTGATTTTGCTGTCCCGTGAGCTGTCTCAACTGGCAGAGTCTTCGGAGGAGTCCGTTCCCGCTGCGGTGAAGTACTTCCAGACGAACTGCACCGTTCCGGCAATTCTCGACCTGCTCACAGTTGATGACCCTGTCTACATTGACGACGGCAAGATCCGCACCCGCGTGGTTGATCTGAATTATCATGCGCCTGACGGTCAGGCAGGCGTTTTGCTGAAAGTTACCCACGCTAGCCCCAAAGGCGTGAAGCTCCGCCCCGAAAAAGGCTTAAACTTCCCCCAAACGGTTCTTCCCCTCTGTCCCCTCACCGAAAAAGATCGGTCTGACCTGGATTTCGTCGCCGCCCACGCCGACATGATTGGTTACTCGTTTGTGCAGCGGGCCAGCGATATCGAACTACTTCAGCAGGAATTGGACAACCGTTTGGGGGCAAACCAGTCTCGACCGGCGATCGTGGCCAAGATTGAAACGGCGATCGCCGTCAGCAACCTGCCCGAACTGATCATCCATGCCGCAGGCAGGCAGTCCTTTGGCGTCATGATCGCCAGAGGTGACCTGGCCGTCGAAATCGGCTATCAGCGACTGGCGGAGATTCAGGAAGAGATCCTCTGGCTCTGCGAAGCTGCCCATGTTCCGGTGATCTGGGCGACGCAGGTGCTGGAAAGCCTGGTGAAGAATGGCGCACCCTCCCGTGGAGAAATGACCGATGCCGCAATGGCCGAACGAGCCGAATGCGTCATGTTAAATAAAGGCCCGTTTGTGGCTGAGGCGATCACGATTCTGAACGACGTGCTGACCCGCATGGAAGCTCACCAGATGAAGAAAACGCCCCAATTGCGGGCGCTCCATTCCTGGTAAATTAGTCGCTACCCCACAAAAAAGCACCGACCGCTTAGCGGTCGGTGCTTTTTTGTAAGTATGACTTTAGAACGTCATCTCTGCTTCCTGGACGCGCTCCACCTGCTTCTTCTTCAGAACCAGCATAATCTGGCAAAGGCTGATAGCCACGAAGAAGGCGATCAGACCTGCAACGCGAGTCGGACTTTGCAGCACGATTTCGGCGTCATGCTGACCAAAGCCACCGACGTTGGGGTTGCTGGTCAGGGCGGCATTGGCAGCCACAGTCTGACCTTCCTCAACGATCAGTTCGGGACCAGCAGGAACCTTGTCTACCACTGCATCACCTGATTCGGGCTGAATGGCGACTTCATAACCACCGTCGTCGGTCTTTGTGATCTTGGAGATTGTACCCGCCGCCGAAGCGTTGAAGATGGTGTTGTTGCTCTTTTCGCCCGTGGGGTAGACCTGTCCGCGTCCCCGGTTACCACCCACATGGATAGAATACTTACCGAAGTAAATACCCTTCTGCTTGCTGGGGTCGGGAGACAGCACCGGGAAGACAATTTCCTGATACTGGTCACCGGGCAGAGGCCCAACAATCACGATATTTTCTTTGTCTTCAGCGTAGGGCGAGAAGATGTAGCTGGGGCCGACCTCTTCCTTCATCTCTTCGGGAATACGGTCTTCCGGCGCAATCTTAAAGCCTTCGGGCAGCATCAGCACGGCACCCACGTTGAGGGGGCCTTTTTCGCCTGTAGCGGTTACCTGCTGGACATTGGTGTCGTAGGGGATTTTGACCACCGCCTTGAATACGGTATCGGGCAGCACCGACTGAGGCACCTCAATTTCGGTGGGTTTTGCCGCCAGGTGGCAGTTGGCGCAGACGATCCGCCCCGTTGCTTCACGGGGACTGGCGTAGTTTTGCTGTGCCCAGAAAGGATAGGCAGAAGCGGCCTGGGGCAGGGCAAAGTCGCTCGTCAGGAAGACGGCAAGGGTGGCGATCGCTACCAGTACCCCCCGATACAGAAACCGGGTGCTACGCGGCAGCAGCGTTGACCAGAGCGTTGATTTCATTGCTAACCAGAGTTGAGAGAAATGCAGGATATCAAAGAACCTATGCCCACCAGGGAGCATCTCCGGTGCGGAAATCGGTTTCCGTCCAGGGAGTAAGCGCAATTTTGCCGTCTTCGGTGGTCTCGGTGTGAGCCAGA
>JBIKWV010000651.1:0-3818 GCA_044356135.1 Elainellaceae cyanobacterium | reverse complement strand
GGGCATCTTGCCCGCCCACCATACTGGGCGGGCAAGATGCCCACCCCACAATGCTCATGCCTCAATTAAGTGATGTCTCACCTCTACGCATCACTTCAGGTAATAAGATTTCTGTAACCCCTGCAAGTCCCTTTTCTCCATGCGTGTTCTCTTTCTGCACAACAACTTTCCGGCGCAGTTTCGGCAACTGGCGCTTGCCCTTGCTCAAGATCCAGCGAATCAGGTGGTGTTTGGCACCAGGCACACGGATCGGGTGCAGTTAGTGGGTGTCAAAAAGGTGAACTTTAACCCCTCACGGGAAGCCCATCCCAGTACCCATCATTACGTCAAATCCTTTGAGAATGCGGTGCTGCACGGGCAGGCGGTGTATCGGCTGACAGACCATCTGAAAGCAGCAGGATTTGTCCCGGATGTGGTGTGTGCTCATTCAGGATGGGGAACAGGGATGTTTATCAAAGACGCCTTTCCGGAGGCAGCGCTGCTGGGCTACTTCGAGTGGTTTGGCAGGGCGCATGGTTCTGACCAGGATTTTGACCCGATGTTTCCGCTGTCGGTGGACGATGAACTGCGGATTCGCACCAGCAACGCGCCGATTTTGCTGGATCTGGTGAGCTGCGATCGCGGCATTTCACCCACCCGCTGGCAGCGCGACCAGTTCCCATCGGAGTTTCACTCCAAAATCACGGTTCTGCACGATGGGGTAGACACAGATTATTTTCATCCCGACCCGGACGCCAAAATGGTGTTGCCGGAGCTGGATCTGTCTCACGTCAGCGAGGTGATTACCTATGTCTCGCGGGGAATGGATGCTTACCGGGGCTTCCCCCAGTTTATTGAGGCGATCGCCCGTGTCCTGGATCAGCGGCCCCAGTGCCATGTTGTGATCATTGCCGCTGATCGAATTGCCTATGGTCCCGCCTCACCGAAGGGAGCGAGTTTCAAGGAGTGGATGCTGGAGCGGGTGCCGCTGGATCTAGCCCGCGTCCACTTTGTTGGGAATCAACCCTACGGGGTGTACAAAAAAGTCCTCCAGGCGTCGTCAGTTCATGTATATCTCACGCGCCCATTCGTATTGTCCTGGTCGCTGATGGAGGCCATGTCAATGGGGTGCCTGATCGTGGCTTCCGATACGCCGCCCGTGCAGGAAGTGATGCGCGATGGAGAGAATGGGCTGCTGGTGCCGTTCTTTGATGGGGAGGCGATCGCCCGTCGGATCAACGAAGCGCTGGACAACACCGCCGACCTCCAGTCCCTGCGCCAGAATGCCAGGGAGACGATTGTGAACCACTATGACCAGTCAATGCTGTTGCCGCAGCAGATCCAGCTATTGCAGGAAATGATAAATAAATAACGACCAAGCTTAGCGGATTTGGAAAGCGGCGATCAGCTCTGGGTCTCATCCAAAATTTGCAAATCCGCTCTTAAAATTCCGTTACAAGGACTTGTTATGCGGCTGACGCTACCTGACAAGCACGCTCATGACTCTGGATCGGGTTGGCTTGACCTATGCTCAACAACCCTATTGACCTGTTATCAGCATCTTGCAGCTTGTAAAGCTAAAATAAGCCGCTGCCCATACCAGATCGTTTACTGGTAAAACATTAAAAAGGGTAAACTTTCTTGGGGTTACGGTGTAGGGCAATGTCCAAGCTTGTGGCGACACTTCCAGATGGGAAGGTCTGTGATTTTATAGACCAGAAGATCCGTAACGATACGCCTGAAGAATATGTCAGGCAGAATATCGAGCGTCGCTTGGTGCTGGAGCTAGGCTACTTACCGGAACAGATTGAGGTAGAGTATCCCATTAAACAGGGTAGCAAGACTGTTAGGGTGGATCTGGCCATTTTCCGTGAAGGGGATCAGCATACCCAGGAAAATGTTTGGATCATTATTGAGTGCAAGAAAGATTCAGTACCGCCCTCTGCCAGTAAAGATGGAGTTGAGCAGCTTCGATCTTATATGGCTGCTTGCGATAATTCCGAATGGGGGATGTGGACAAACGGTAAGAAGAAGACTGTTTTGCGTCGAATTAGAACAGATGAGGGAATTGAATACGAAGAACCCAACGACATTCCCTCTAAAGATGGAGATATTGAAGAAGTCGATCGCCCGACTCGTGACTCCTTAAAAAATGCAGTTGGAGATAATTTGCTTTTCTCCTTCAAGATCTGTCATGATCATATTTATGTTACGGATGGATTGCAGAAACAGCCTGCTTTCTTTGAGCTTTTGAAAGTAATCTTTTGCAAGATTTATGATGAGCGAAATGTTAGAAGTCCGTTAGAGTTTTATGCAACTGCAAAAGAGAAGAAAAGTAACGATGGGCGACTGACTGTTTTCAACAGAATCAGCAAAATATTTGATGCGGTCAAGAAACAGTATCCCGCAATTTTCGATGCTAATGATGAGATCAAGCTTCAGCCTCGATCGTTGGCCTATATTGTGGGGGAGCTTCAACGATACAGCTTCCTCAGTACTAATATTGATGTCAAAGGAAAGGCTTATGAAGAACTCGTTGGAGCCAATTTAAGGGGCGATCGTGGTGAATTTTTCACCCCTAGAAACGTTCAGAAAATGACCATTCGGATGCTTGACCCAAAGGTGACTGATAAAGTTCTTGATCAGTCTTGTGGAACGGGCGGTTTCTTGGTGATTGCGATGAATGAGGTAATTGAAAAGCTCAAGCATCAAATTAAGAAACAGTCGGGTAAAGTTGCTGAACAAGCAGGGGTATGGAGTGAGGCTTTAAATGAAAGCATTAAGGAAACTGCCCGGTCAAACTTTTTTGGGATTGATATTAATCCCGACTTGGTTAAAGCCACTAAAATGAATATGGTGATGAACAATGATGGGTCTGGCAATATCTTCCGGCAGGACTCATTGTTGCATCCTCACCAATGGGAAGACAGTTTCCGTAAGGGATTTGCTAAAGCTCTTGATATTGACCCTAAGAGTTTACGCAGTGAAAAAGATTTAGGTCATTTTGATCTGATTGCTACCAATCCGCCTTTCGGGTCAAAGCTGCCGATTAAAGATCAGGAAACCCTAAAGCAGTACCAATTAGGTCACGTTTGGCGAAAAACAGAATCGGGTTGGTGGGAACCGACAGAACAATTACAGACTTCTGCACCTCCCGAAATTCTCTTTATCGAGCGCTGTTGGCAGTTCCTTAAGCCCGGTGGACGGATGGGAATTGTGCTGCCAGATGCGATTTTGGGCGCACCAGGATTACTGTATGTCCGTCACTGGATGATTAAACATTGTCGCATTGTGGCATCGGTTGACCTCCATCCTGATACTTTCCAACCGCGTAATGGCACTCAAACCTCAGTTCTGATTCTCCAGAAGAAAACAGAAGAGGAAATTAACCGGGGAACCATGCCTGACTATGAAATCTTTATGGCACAGGTAAAAGCGATCGGGCATGATAAGCGAGGGAATACGACTTACAGACGGAATGAGGAAGGGGAAGAGATATTGGTTCCAGCCGATCCAGAATCAATTCCTTTGATTGAACGGACAGCAACGGGTGAGGGAACAGCAAGACCTGTACCGCAGCAGAAAGTTGAGGACGACGATACTGAACAGGTCGCAAATGAGTTCATCGACTGGAAAAAACAGGTGGTGCTGGGATGGTAAATTACGCCTTTCAACCGGATTACACACCAATAACGCCTCCTGATAAGTCTGAAAAGCTATCAACGGCGATCAAGCTGAGTGAGGTGTTAGATGCGGGTGAGCGTCTCGAAGCTTCTGCGTTTAGTATCGAAGCCCATAATGCGGTGACTGCTTTGGAAAATAGTGGTTTACAACTGATT
>JBIKWV010000027.1:0-13239 GCA_044356135.1 Elainellaceae cyanobacterium | reverse complement strand
CCAGGGCCTGCTGGTAAAGCTCCAGCGCTTTCGGGTACTGCCCAAGACTGTCGTAAACGCCTCCAATATTATTGAGGGTGGTGCCTTCCCCACTGCGATCGCCAATCTCCCGAAGAATGGCCAGGGCCTGCTGGTAAAACTCCAGCGCTTTCGGGTACTGCCCAAGACTGTCGTAAACTAATCCAATATTACTGAGGGTGGTACCTTCCCCACGGCGATCGCCCACCTCACGAGTAATGGCTAACGCCTGCTGCCATTTCTCCAAAGCTGCTGCGAACTGGCTGGTGCTCCAGAGCTGAAGTGCTTCATCGGAGAGACGATTTGCTTCTGCGAGGCGACTGTTAGACGTTTGAGTCATCACCTGTGCCGTTGCTCTCTGAGTAGGCAGCGACAGCACAGAAATGATCGTACCCGCCATCAACATAACCATCAAAAAGCGAACGCGATAAAAGCGCATGAAATTTTCTCCTGGCTTAAGAGACGAGTTTAATAATCCTTATTTCGGGAGTGGTATAGGTTATGCAATTGGACGCTGATGCAGTTTGATAGGTGTGGGAGTGGGGTAATCGACTAGACCCCCGATTTTTCAAGCAATCGGACGGCCTGACACACGATTTAAGGTTAGCATGAAGGAAGGTTTTCCTCTGGTCAGATGAGATACGATAGAAGCAGAGCAAGCGCGACTGGAGTGCTGTATGCCGTCTCCCTTTCCGGGAATGAACCCCTATCTTGAGAATAGCGATCGGTGGTCAACTATTCATTGAGATAACAACCATACGGAGTAAGTATTCGTCGCAGGCAAATACTGTTCGCCTCTACGGATGTTTCGCTGTGAGCCAATCGTCTAATCGCACAGCAATCCAAACGCCCGATCGATCGCCGTTCTCAATTCCACAGAGGGGTTCTGCACCGACAAAACCTCCCTCCAGAATTCAGACCATAGCTCCTGGCTGGCAAAATAGTCGGCTCGACGGACGATCGCCGCTTCACCCGTCACACCCTGTCGGGCTAACTGTTGATTCAGAGTTTGCAGTTCCTGGGTGATGCGATCGCGCTCCTGCATCGTCACAAGCTGGAGCGGTAACCAGGCTGTATTTATCGCACGCCGCGCAATCCGCCATTCGTACCGTTGTCCGGGTTCAAGGGGAATCTCTGAGGTGATCTGGTAGATCGATGGCGTTGGCGTTCCAGACGCAGACGTGGAGCCTGGCAGATTGATTTGGGTTGCAGCCGTGATGGGTCTACTCCAGAGTACTGTTGAATCGCCGTCTTTGCGTAGCTCGATCTGGACGGGTGCCCCCGGCGCATCAGGTGCGGCGGGGATGCTTCGCCAGGTGAAGGTGGGGCGATCGCTAAAGATTGGGCTGGTTGTAATAAATCCGGTATCTGGAGCCACGTTGAGTGGAGCGACCAGGCAGAATCCATCTCCTTTGCCCGCCCCACGTCTGGGGCGAGGCGGAGGACTTCTAAATAAGCTATTCCAGGCATCCACCAGGCGCTGCTGAACGTTGCCTTGAGCATAAGCTGAAGAGAACAGTTCCGGGAATACTGGCGCGAACAAAAGCAGTACAGATGTGATGAAGGTTAGACGGAGGATTTGGGTTGATAGTAGGGGTGAAGTTGATTTCAGCATAGAAAGTTCTCCTATGGGGATTTTTTTAGTAGGGTAGGAGTTACAAAAATCCAGAATGTTGCGACTGGAAGCAGAATCGGCAGGAGGATAGCGACAGAAGACGTGTAAACTTCCAGGCTCAATATCGCATATCCAGTCGTTCCAACGACCAGCAGCAAAAATCCCTGCCAACGCTGGAGTCTCATGGGCGATCGACTGGTTGCTCCCTGCAGCGGGAATCGTTCCATGATTAAAACAACACTTTTTCCAAGCGCTGCCGCCAACAGCACCATCCAGAGATCAGGAATTGGCACGACCAGGCGTTGATTAAGAAAGTGATGCAGTAGATAGGCGTGTAGTTCAGCAGCAGTCGTTTTGCGATCGACATATCCCTGATTCATCCGATGACCTTCCTCTGCGTACCAATGCGCCATAGCAGCAGGTGGAGTAAAGATTTCTTGTTCAGAATCAAACGCCGTCGCTTCTCCTGCGGGTGCAACGATCACCACCCAATTCGTCAGGTCTTTGGGTAATGAGCTTACAGCACTGGATTCAAGTAGCGTCTTAGCAGAAGTGCGCTGATAGATTTGGTCCGGAGGGATGGAGTAATCGATAATTGGATTGAGCCACAACTGTCCGAAAAAACGACTGAATTGTGTCACTGGGTTCAAAGGTAGGCAGGGTGACATCAAGTTGATTTTTGATGGATCAACAACTCCCCTCATTACTGGTGCAGTTTGCTGATTTGTTTTGGAGGTAGTGGCGCTCGGTGATTGCGTAATATTTCGGTAAAGTTGTACGAGAATATACGAAAAGGGCTGAAGCTGACTGGCATCTGAACCGGGAAGAGGGACACGAAAATCATCTTCACAGCTACGAACAGCATCTGCATGGACGCTATAGCGAAAATCTGCAATCTCTGGCAACGTCCACTCCCACGCAAAATTATTTTTCTTATCCTGGACGACTGCAAATACGAATCTTATTCCATTTGCTCCTGATTGTTGAATTGTCTGGGCTAGCTTTTGTGTATCATCCCTGCTAGTAGAAAGTACGTAATCGACTCCAATAAGCCTTGCCTTTCGCTCTGTCAACTTCTGAATCACTTGAGCAAGATATGCATGAGGAACGTTTTGTAAATCTCCAATATTGGCATGTATCAGAGACTGTTTATCTATCTGCACCAACAGCACGGGCGGTGTCTGAACCTCGGTGGGATGAATCGTCTGACGATAAATCGCCTGCATCTTCAGTCGTTGATCCAACAGTCCCAGTTGCATCGGTGTCCAAAGACTGAAGAATCCCAGAACGATCAGTGCAACAGCTTCGTGGCTTCTGGGAATCCAGGGTTTCACCCAGGAGAACCAGTTTTGTGGCTGTATCCGAAACAAGGTTGCTTCTGGATGACGAAACAGCGACGGAATCAGGTGTGCGGAAGGATGGGTGAGATTCTTCTCTGTCTTCAAATATTGACACGCTGCCAGCAGCGCCTCATGCACATCCTCATATTTTGCCAATGCCTGAATGAACTGCACCAGGAATTCCTGGGCCACGCGGTTGTGAACAGGTTCGCGCATGACTGCAACCTGGCTCAGTCCCAGATCAATGAATGATTCTGCGACGCTTAAACCACTACAGGAATTAAACAGTGCGAATTGTAGTCCGTTCTCCTTTGCCTTCTCCAACTGCGGCGCGATCTCGCTAACGCGAATGGATACACCGGGAGCAATCCCTAGCTCACCGCCCATTATCTGGTTCTCATTGCTGTGCCCCGCAAAAAATAGAACGTCCCATCCCCGTGGGTCTACCAGCGCCGTTTTGATTTGATCTTTGAGTCGATCAATCTGCTCCCTGGGAATCCCCTGCGACACATCCTGTCCCGGCTCCGGTCGCCAGCCGATGGGGTGGTCAGGCAGTTCCGCAATGCCCTTGAGTGATCGCCTCAACTGCTGCCAATCCCCCTCAAAGTTCTGGTTCAGGTCACTCCCCAGAATCACCAAAATCCGGGGGCGACGACGCTGCTTCTGGGTAGCTTTCGCCGTTTCTTTGCGAATATTCAACGGTGTGCGGGCGATACGGATGCGACGGTTCGTTGCAAAGGCTGCCCCCAGTTCCCACGCCTCCCAGGGAAGACGCGCCAGCTCCAGGGGTTGGCAGGTCAGGAAGATATCAATAAACGGTGTGTCGGGCGGCAGGTTTCTACTGAAACCGGCGATCGCCTCATACAGGTCAAACAATTCTCCCTGCCGCAGCCAGCGATGGAACTCGTACAGCAGACGGGTTTCGGATTCCACTAGACGGGCGTGCCAATCGACCGGAGTGTTGAGGGGACCCCCTCCTGCCGCCTTCCCTCGCAATTCTCCCGATTCCGGTGTAACCGTCAGGGGAACACGCACGGTCTGGTAGTAGCTGAGGTAGGCGTGCTGCCATTCCTGGTAAAGCGATCGCAGCTCTCTGGAGAACGGTAGGTCTCTGGACAGCCGCTGTCCACCGCCCCAGGACAGTTCAAAGGTGCAGATGTCTTTTTCCTGCTTAACGAGCAGTTGAAACATGGTTCGAGGGATTGTAGAAGTTGTTTTTGTCAAACCGCAGCCTTACAGGAGGCTTGAAAAGTTTGGTCTGTAACTCGTTAGGGTAAGGGTGAAGCATTCGGCAGAAAAATTTTGGGACTCACAGAAGACTGGTCGCCCGAATGCTTCACCCTTACAACGATCTCTTACAAACAGGTGGGATCACGCAGCAGCATCCGGCACAAAAGTAAACGGCGGCAGCGTCAGGGATGCCCCATTACTAAAGGTGACCGTCACCCAGAAGCACTCAGCCCCTGTTCCAATCACCTGAGCAAACAGATAATCCTGAGATCGATCGCCCAACACGGGTTCTTCCAGCACCTGAGACTCATCTCGAACTTGTAGCCGGGTGCCAATTGGCAGGAGTTGATTTGCCTGCGCTCCCAGAATCAACAGCAGCGTCCAATCCGCCGTATTGGGAATTGCCCAGGTTGCTGCATAGAGCCGCAGGGGAACGCCCGCCAGCTCAAAGTTCTGATAGGCTCCACGAGTTCCCATCGGTGGGTTGATGGTGCCCTGCTGAATTAATCCAGTAAATAATGTGTTGAATTCTTCAACGGGCGATCGCATTGCACGAAATACGGGAGTCGGTGTGGGGGGCGGCAGTAGTGTCCAGGCTAACTCCTGGGCGAATTGATCCAGGCGATCACTCAACCAGGCACCCACATTAATGGCACCCTGTGTCAAAGGACCGAGGACATTGGTCGGAACTTGGGGAGCGATATCGGAAGTGGGTTGGAAGGTGAGCCGAGGGAGCGCAGCCGGATCGAGACAGCGGAGCCACAGCAGCAATTGATTTGGGTCTGAGTCAAACCATTCCGCATCAAGCCAGTAATGGTCTGCATCTACATCGGTTGATTGCAGTCGTTGTACCAATGCGGACTGCTGAATTGCCCCCTGTATCTGCACCTGTCCTAATTCTTCTAGAACTTCGATGAGGACATAAAGGTGGGGTATTTCAGACGGATTTTCAATCGCTATTCTAGGCAACGGAAATTCAGTTGCTCCAATATCATCACTGGTTAATAGATACAGATGGAAGCCATTAACCTGCAATTGTCGAATCGACTCAATGAACGGCTGATTTTGTGGAAAGGATTGATCTGACAACCAATCACTCTGAATTGACAGTTCGGGCGCACGTTTCTGGAGCCACTGTTCTAACCCTAAAACCCCAAGGGCGCTGGTATAGAGTTGCCATTGCTGTGCCTCAGTGGGCAAACGCTGGCTCAGTTCGATCGCACGGGCGATTTGTGCCTCTGTTAATTCAATGGTGTGGGTTGAAAGGAACATTTCGTTCAAACGGTCGTCGTTGGTGGTGAGTGAGTAAATCATAGTTGGATTCTTGAATGGTGAGTGAGGTGTGGACCAGATCAGGGGTGTAGAGGGGCAATCTCCGCACCCCTGATCTACTGAACATCGGGGCGTGTATCCAGGTAGCGACAGAGCCGATGGGCAAAGCGGCTCCTGCGGGGCTGGTTGGGGGTACTAGCTTCGGCGACTGCCTCATCCAGAATGGGAGCAATGTCTTCTGAGAGAATCGCTTCGAGTTGCTGGTCGATCTCTGCTAAACGAGCGGCATTGGTGTGAGTGGCAACCAGTTCCTGAACGCGATCGCGCAATAGTTTCAGCCAGTCATGCCGTACATCCGCCCGCAAGTTATTCAATTCCAGCAGTCGGCTGACCTTTGACTGGCTCTGCCATCCCAGTTCTCGGGCGATCGCCCCCATCGACATACTTTGGCAGTGGAAGCGCTCCAGGGCGATCAAGTAGGTGTGAATTTTGGGCGATTGCGGTTGCAACTCGGCAATACGTTTCTCCACAGCCTGTTCGAGAGCCTTCTCCAGACAGTCGAGCATCACCTGCTGGTAGCGTCGGTGAAAACTTTTCCAACCTGGCTCCTCTTCATCCCCCTGGAACACCTGCTGATCGACTACGTGCTGGTTTTCCGAGTCATCAATCGAAATCTTTTCGGGACGACGCGCTTTGCGAATCAGTTGTGCCAGATCTCGGAGTTCCTGAAGTAACCTCCGGGGGGTGACCCCGTCGATGTTGTGCGATCGCATCTCGGTAACCATCCGCTGAAGCTGTTCCTCGGTCGGCTCACGGTATTTGCTGCGCGAACTTTTGGAATATTGCTTGAGGCGATCGCTCCGGTATACGGTATGAAATGCCTTCAGCAGTTGCAGCATTCGCTGGGTTTGCTGGTCTGACAGGCGATGCACCCGCTGGCACAATCGCTGGAGCCGCATCGGTTCAATGCCATTTAGAAGCGCCCATTCACTTGCCAGGTAAATGCCGTTTTCTAGCAGAAATTCATTCAGTTCAGAATTGATTAGCCGCTTTGCCCATGTGCTGAGTTTACTCAGATCTGGGTCAAAGCTGCGGAGGATTTTGGTAGCTACAGACTGATATTGAGAATCGGTCTGGCTTCTGGCTTGGAGTAGCTCTGAACTTTGGGCAAACTGGTGCAGGTCGGCATCCAGTAGAAAGCTGTAGAGTTCTACCCAGGTAAAGCCCGTTCTTTGGCCGAACTGTTGAATCAGCTGATTGCAGATGAAATCGCCGTGATTGGAGATGAAGCACCGCAGGCAGCATTCCGCAAGCTGCTGGTCGGAGGAGTTCGTGGAGGGGCTGCTTTGGAGGGGAAGGGGCGATCGCATTAGTTCAACCAGTGCCCTTTGCGCCGCTCCATCCTCAAACGCCCCCATTTCCAAAACATCCCGAAATTGCCGCTGAAAAAACTCTTGAGCAGCTGGGATAACCTGAATTTCACGCCGTCCCTGGTTACTTATTCTGACGAACTGCCAGTATCTCGATGCACTGCACATACGCTTCACATTAAAAGTAGGGGGACTCAATAACGCCGCGCTTTGGGAGACCTCTCCACAGCCCTCTCCCTGCCGGAGAGCGGGGGCTAGAAACACCCCGTCAGGAAGGAACTGTACACCATTCAGGCGCTCCGGGAAACTCCAGTCAGGTGTGACGGAGAGGTCGGGAGGTGACGGTTGGAACGTATCAGGTTCATCCCTGTCTCGCTCCATTCACTCCTATTTCAGTCGGCAAACCACTTATGCAATTTGCCTTGCTGAGCTTACCCAAGGGAATAAGCTGAACAAAGTTGGGGCACCGCAGAGGCGCAGAGGTCGCAAAGATGAGACTCTGCGACCTCTGCGGTGAGCTTAAAATACTGTTTTACTCAGAACGATTCTCCTGGTTACTGAGCCGATGATAGGCAAATGTGCCTCGAATGGCATTGACAAACATCAGAATGACGATGATTGACATTGGAATAGCGCTTCCAGAAAGATTGGTCAGTACCAACAGATAGATCCGGTCGAGAGTGTACAGAATTAATCCTGCCACTGCGGCGATACGAGACATTTTGTAGATATAGCGGGCGATCGCCACATAAATTCCCACGTCGATAAAAGACCATGCGTCGAAAGTAGGTAGCCCCTCGACAGATGCACCAAACGTAATTCCAACGACCGTTAGGAGCAGCGTTACAGCAGATACAAATCCAGCCGCCCAGGTTCCCTGACTGGCAAGTTTCTTCGCAGCATCGATGCTACTGATGGCTTCCCACCAGTTGTTAGCCTTTACGCTTGTGAGTGCAGCCTCTGTATTCTTGGTCTTCATGCTCGATTCTCCCAGTTACTTGAAGGACATCTGATGTCCTCTATTGTTCGAACCCTGAAGGCTATGCATGATTGGTCTGAAGTTCTTCTATTGTGGTCCAGGCGATCGCTCTGGTAGTGGTGGGGGCGATCGAGCACTCCCTACAAGCCATTGCCAATCATGATGAAGGCAGACCAGAAATAGGGATGGGCATACCGAGCGGCAGAGCGCGTTCTCGGTTGGGGTTGGGCGGTGATAGTGGCAGGTTTATTGGGAGCAGTGGGGTTGGCAGAATTAGAAACAGTAGTGGGGGCAGGATTCCGAGAATTGCGGAGCAGGTCGAGCTGGGCTTTTTGCAGCGCCTGAGCGATCGTAATCGGGTGCTGGGTGGTGCCGCTGGCGAGGTGCCGGTAGAAGGACTGCATCAGTTCGCTGGTGGTGGGGGCGTTGACCAGCCAGAGGGAAGCGACCACGGTATCGGCTCCCGCCTCGATAAAGCTCTGGGCGATGCCAGAAATTTCGCGCCCATCGGCAGCCAAAGTGCCGTCGCGGGTTATCAGTTAATCAGCGTTTGACCCTTCAAAGACTGCTAAGCAATCGCGGGAATTGCGATAGGATAGCCGAGGAATGAGTTTAGCACCCACCAATGGGCTAGTAGAAAATCACTTTCCCCAGCACAAGTACCAAGGTGGCTGGAGATCAACGTTACGCCAAACGAATGCTGCAAGCACTAAGGAATAGTCCTGTGAGCAGTTCTAAATCTCGCGAACCCCCTCGTTTACTTGATCGATTGCTAAATTCTCGTTTGGACAATTGCGATCAAGGGACTTTCACCCCGTCAGCCTGATGCCAACATCAGTGGGCATGAGAAGAACCAGTTATTGCAGCACGCGACATCCCATTTTTCCACTCTACGCTGTACATTTCGTGGTTTGTCAGATTTTCTTGCATAACCTGATGGGTCCAGCGAATATAGTGTAAATGATTGCTTTATATTGCTTGGTGCCCATCTATGCGCTCGGTATACTCAGCTCTACTTACCGCTTTTCTATTGCTGACAGTGCCAATTGTCTTGGTTGGAGATGAACATTTAACTTCGGAGCTAATTGAGAGTGTGGTAGATCGGAAAGCTAAGGCTGATCGTCTAGTCGCGCAGGGAAGGAAGCAGTTTGATGCTGGTCAGTTCCAGCCATCTCTTCAATCCTTTCAGGAGGCTCTGGCTATTTATCGTACTTCTAAGGTACGACGAGCTTTTCTGCGAGAAAGCCAAAGTGGAGAAGCCAATGCTTTAAGAGGCTTAGGTGCAGCTCATGGTTCCTTGAAACAGCATCAGGAGGAAATTGAGTATTACCAACAGGCATTGTCCTTATTTAACGCAGTAGGCGACTCTGAGGGAAAAGCGAAAACCTTATTAAATTTGGGCATCGTTCATCGAGAATTAGAGAAATATGAGCAATCTATACAATTCTTTCAGAAAGCAATATCTGCTTTTCAAGCAATTACAGATCAGAAAAGTGAAGCAAAGGTGCTTGTAGATTTGGGTCAAGCCTATGCAGCTTCAGATCAAGATGAGCAGGCAATTCGGGCGTTTCAACAGTCAAGGATTATTTTTAGAAGAATAGGGGATCAAGAAGGGGAAGCTAATGTACTGGTGACATTAGGTCGTGGTTATCACCACCTTAAACAGTATGAACTTTCAATTAACTCCTTTAAGCAGGCGCTGTCAATCTGGCAAGCAGTAAAAGATCCAAAGCTTGAGATTGTCACCTTGACAGAATTATCCAAAACGCTTTATTCATTCAACAAAATTAAAAAGACGATCGAGGTGCTTGAGCAAGCTTTAGCAATTGCTAGGAGGATCGAGAATAAGGAGGAGGAAAGGAATACATTGGGAAATCTAGGCTTAATTTATCGCGACTTAAAGCAATATCAGCAAGCAATTGAGTACTTTCAGCAGGTGTTGGTGATTGTACGCGAGATCGAAGATCGAGAGGGAGAAGTCAGAATATTGGGTGACTTAGGTAATGTCTATCGTCATATCGAGCAGAATCAGCGGGCAATTGCTTACTACAATCAACGGTTGGCTGTTCTTGAAAAACTTGGTAATGACAACCAGAATCAAATACGAAAAGTTTCTACGTTGAGTCAATTAGGCGATATTTATCGTGATCTCAACCAAAAACAACAGGCGATTGAACTTTATGAAAGAGGGTTAGATCTAGCAGGCGGAGTAGATGCAAAGGAGCAACAGGTTGGTATTCTTAATGATTTAGGTGAAACCTATTCTGAATTAGAACAGTATCAGCAATCAGTTGAGCTGCATCAGCAAGCCTTAGTCCTTGCCAGTGAAATTAAAGATCGATCAGAAGAGATAAATGCTTTAGGAGAGTTAGGAAATAACTATTTGTCATTAAAGCATTATCAATTAGCAATCGAGCCTCTAGAGCAATTGTTAAGAATTCACCGTGAAGCGAATGCACAAAATAAGGAAGCTTCAACACTATCTTTATTAGCTAATGTTTATCGAGGTTTAGAGCAGTATCAAACAGCAATTGACTTACTCAAACAAGCATTGACGATTGCGCAGAATATTGGCGACACAGATAGACAAGGTTTGTATTTAAGGAAGCTAGGGAATAACTATCGTTCAGCACAGAAACACAATGAAGCTATCGCATTCTATCAAAATGCGCTGGTAATTTTTCAAACAGAAAATGACCGGAGTAGCCAAATCGCTGTACTCAAAGAGTTGGGCTTTACCTACGTAGACTTGAGCCAGGAACATAAAGCAATTGAATCTTTTGATTCGGCGCTGGCATTGCTTGGTGAAACTGATGATAAGCAGAAGATGGTGGTTATGATGGGTAAACTACCGCCTCTTATACAACTCGAACAATATCAGGATGTAATTAAAGTTGGTCAACAGTTGTTAAAGATTGCAGAACAACAGCATCTTCAGGATGTGCAACTAGTTACTTTGACAGCTTTAAGTGTTGCTTATGGGAAGCTAGGAAATTACTTACGCGCCATTGAGGTGGGGGAGAGGGTATTGCCTCTTTTAACTGAATTCGACCAAATGGAGGCTGAATTACAGCGCCTTGTCGCTCGCTTTATCAGTCTTTTAGGCAAAGCATATGAAAATGTTGGACAGCACCAGAAAGCTGTGAAAATCCTTCAGAATGCATTGAGCTTGACTGAAAAATTAGATAGTCAGGACATACAAGCTTATGTACTAGATAATCTAGGAGAAGCCCATGAGTCTCTAGGAATGTATCAGCAAGCTGTAGATTTGCATCAGCGAGCTTTATTAATTTTTCAGTCTATAAATAATCGTAGTGGTGAAGCTTCAGCCTTGAAGAACTTAGGGAGCGCTTATATTGGCTTGAGTCAATACCAGGAGGCAAAGGAATATTACCAGCAAGCACTGAATATTTTTCATGAAGAGGAAAATCAGAATAGCGAGGCCAACATTTTAATGAATCTGGGAAATCTTTATGGAACTCTAGGACAGAATCAGAGAGCAATTGAATACAACAAAAAAGCCTTGTCTATATTTAAAGCTTCAGGGGATCGGGACAATAAAGCATCCGCAACCATGAATCTAGGAATCATTTATTCTAATCTTGGTCAGTATCAGCAGGCTATTCAGCATTATCAGGATGCATTACAAACCTTTGAAGCTCTAGGTGATCAAGACGGACAGGCAAAGGTATTTCTGAATCTTGTGGAACCCTATCTGATTTTGGGTCAACCTCAAAAAGCAATTGGGTACTCTCAGAAGGCTTTATCTATTTTCCAGTCTAACGGTGTTAGACATGGTCAGGCATCTGTACTTGGCAATTTAGGTGTAGTTTATTTTGACTTGAGCCAATATCAAAAAGCAATTGAGTTTCATCAGCAGGCACTGTCTCTCCATCGATCTAATGGCAGTCGGCATGAAGAAGCTACTACGTTAATGAACATAGGAAGTGTATATAATGCATTGGGGCAATATCAAAAGGGAACTCAATACTACCTGAAATCGCGGCAAATCTTTGAAACAATAGACACTAAGGACGTTGATGCTGAAGTTTTAGGGAATTTAGGATTGATGTATCATGACTTGGGACAATACCAGCGGTCACTTGAATTCCTTCAGAAAGCGTTATCAACCATTCGCTCCATTGGCAATCGTTACCATGAGGCAACTGTATTAATGAATTTAGGAGTTGTTTACAATTCTCTAAACCAGCCTCAACAAGCATTTGATTATCACCAGCAGGCATTGTCTATTTTTCGATCTATTGATAGCCCTAGCGGGGAAGCTAAAGCTCTTGCCAATATTGGTATGTACTATGCAGAATCAAAGGATTATGAAAAAGCACTCAATTCACTACAACGAGTTTTACCAACTTTTGGATCTCTGAATGATCAAAATTCTGAAGCTCATGTATTAAACTATATAGGAGGTATACATCAGCTGCTAGGTCAACATCAAAATGCAATTCGCTTTTCTCGGCAAGCTTTACTAATCTTTCGGAGGATAGGCAGTCAAAGTGGTGAAGCCAGCGCCTTAGCAGTTTTGGGAAGAAGCTACCGGCAGCTAGATCATTTTTCTGAGGCGACTCAGCATTTTCAAGAATCGCTGTTTATTTTTAGAGCGATTGGCGCACCGGAGAAAGAAGGTGCAATTCTTGCTAGCTTTGGTAGATTGAAGGAGCAACAGAAGCAGCCAGAGGCAGCAATCGCCTTTCTCAAGCAGTCCGTTAACAAGTATGAATTGATTCGGGGCAATATTCGTAGCCTCCCAATCAATCTACAACAGTCCTACACTGAGGACGTTGCAGAAACCGGCTCTCCATCAATGTGTGGGATAATTGTATTAGGAGATACATTTGAGAGGTGGGGTATGGACTTCTATCTCGATAGCCTTCTACATTTACCCTATGTCACTGTCGATGGTTGTAAGGAAGTCGAAGGGACTGCGGTCTTGAAGCTCAAATTCCTCAACGACACCATCCGTTGTCCAGATTGTCAGGCGACCTTAGACGACATTCATCAGGTCGAGGAAGTCTTGATTCGGGATCTGCCTGTATTTGGTAAACCCGTTTATCTGCAAGTCCCCCGGCGTCAGTATCACTGTTCCTCGTGTCAGCGCTTCTTTAGCGAACGACTGGAATTTGTGAGCGGGCGGCATCACTTCACCCCAAGGTACGCGCAAGCCATTTATCAAAAGGTACGCGCAAGCCATTTATCAACAAGTGAAGCAATCGAGTATCGAGGCAGTCAGTCGAGCTGAAGGCATCAGCGCCACGATGGTGAGGGCGATTTTTGAGGAACAGGCAGCCAGTCAGATAAAAAAGTCGAGTGCCTCCCCGGTCGGTTGAGCCTTGATGAGTTCAGTCGTCACAAAGGCCATCGAGATTTGCTGACAACGGTGGTGGATTTAGAGGAGGC
>JBIKWV010000649.1:0-3820 GCA_044356135.1 Elainellaceae cyanobacterium | reverse complement strand
CCCTGGCTCTCGACAATTTTGCTGTCCCACAAAAGACCTCGGAGGTCTGACCGCAACCGATCGCCCCCTTCACCCCAAGACCTCGGAGGTCTTTCCCCAGCTCTCGACAATTTTGCCGTCCCACAAAAGACCTCGGAGGTCTGGCCGCAACTGATCGCCCCCTTGACCCCAAGACCTCCGAGGTCTTTCCCTGGCTCTCGACACCTTCCGCTGCGCCCCAAAAGACCTCGGAGGTCTGACCGCAACGATCGATCGCACCCTCACCCATTTCCATCCCGGACACCGTTATTAAACCTCTGACAGAAGGGGTACATTCTGGCGCAGTAGTCTCCCTCACCTGGCAGCACATCCAGGGGAACAGCCAGACACAACCGGAACGTATTCGGTCTTCCCTGTATATAAGGAGTGAACCGCCGAACGCCCCACCCCAAAACTTGACTATTTCAGCCCCCCAGACCGATAAAAGATGCCCCTATAATTGTTGCAAACAGGATTTTCCCAAGTGCGATCAGCGCTTCTCGCAGCTCCCAAGAAAACGCCATGACAGCAGCCCCTCTGAAATTGTTCATTTCGTACTCCCACAAAGATGAATCCCTCCGGGAAGAACTGGGGAGCCATTTGAGAATTTTGGAGCGGGAGCAACTGATTGCCATCTGGCAGGATCGCAAAATTCTTGCAGGCGATGAGTGGGATCACCAGATCAACACCAACCTCGAAACCGCTGACATCATTCTTCTGCTCATCAGTTCAGATTTTCTTGCCTCCTCTTACTGCTGGGACATCGAGATTCAGCGAGCCATGCAGCTCCACGAGTCTGGCCAAACCTGTGTGATTCCTGTAATTCTCAGAAGTGTGGACTGGACAAGCGCTCCTTTTGGTAAACTCCAGGCGGTTCCCAGAAACGCCCAACCCGTCACCCTGCAACCTGACCGGGATGCTGCCTTTGAGTTCGTAACGAAACAGATTCGGCAGGCGGCGACTGAATTGCTCCAGAAACGTCTGAAACAGCGAGAGCAGGAACAGAAGGCAGAGGCGATCGCCCGCTACCGTAAGCAGTTTGAGGAATTTGCCGCAGATAGTGAAATCAACGATGCTGAACGGTTTGTTCTGGACGACTTGAAGGGAAAACTGAACCTATCAGATGCAGAAGTACAGGCGATCGAACAGAACCTGTTGCGTCCGCCTGTCAATCAGCAAGCGCTAGACCAGTACCGCCAGTTTTTTGAGAAGCTTGTTGCAAAGTATGGTTATCCCTTTGGTGAAAAGGGCGCTGGAGAGTTGAGAGTGGTTCAGGAGCATCTGAGGCTTACAGATGCTGACGTAGCACCCATTCTTGCCGAAAAAGAGGCCGAATATCAGAACCAGCAACGACTGGAACTGGAGCGACAGCAGGAAGAGAAACGACAGCGACAGCAGGCATTAGAACAGCAACGGCAGGAAGAAGAACGACAGCAACAGCAAGCGCTAGAGCAACAGCGGCAACTAGAAGCACAGCGGCACGAGCAAGAGCGGCAGGAGCAGCAGCGACAGCAACAGGCAGCCGCAGCACAACAGCAGAAAGTAATCGAGCAGGAGCGATCGCCTGCGCCTTCGCAAAGTTTGCCCTCCTCTTCAACTCCTCCTCTTCAACCTTTCGAGTTTCAGGTTGCTACTCTTGTTGTCAATCGATCTGGGCTGCTGGGTATGAATGTGGACTACACCGTCAACCGTAGACCTGGACAGGCATCATGCTTTGTGGAAGACCTGGGAAATGGCATTCGACTGGAAATGGTAAAGATTCTAGGCGGCACATTTCAAATGGGATCGCCAGCAAACGAGAAGGAACGTGCTTCTCACGAAGGGCCACAGCACAAGGTCACGATTCAACCGTTTTTCATGGGCAAGTTCACCGTCACACAGGCCCAGTGGAAGGCGATCGCCAGTCTCCCCAAAGTCAAGATCGATTTGAATCCCGATCCCTCTAACTTCAAAGGAAGCAATTGCCCTGTCGAAAAAATTTCCTGGCATGAAGCGGTGGAGTTTTGCGATCGCCTCTCCCGTAAGACCAATCGCAAATATCGTTTGCCCAGCGAAGCCGAGTGGGAATATGCCTGTCGCGCTGGAACCACTACGCCCTTTCATTTTGGCGAAACCATCACGACAGATATCGTGAATTACGATGGCAACTATACCTATGGTTCGGCTCCGAAAGGAGAGTATCGGCAGACAACATTGCCCATTGGGAGTTTTAAGATCGCCAATGCTTTTGGTCTCTACGACATGCACGGCAACGTTTGGGAATGGTGCGCTGACCACTGGCATGAGAATTATCAAGGTGCGCCAACGGATGGAAGTGCCTGGATAACGGGTGGAGATGGCGATCGCAGGCTGCTGCGGGGCGGTTCCTGGTACGACTATCCGGGGAGCTGTCGCTCGGCGGATCGGGACAGGTACGTCGCGGACGATCGGGTCAACGGCATCGGTTTTCGCCTCGCCCTTTCCCTCCCTGGGCTTTAGTATCCCTTTATACTCTTGCCCTCTTGCTCTTTACACTTCTTAACTTTTCCCTCTTTCGCGCGTTAGCGCGATCGAAATATTTTTTTAAATTTGAGGTTCTCATCAAAATCGTGCAGTAACCTCATGTTTAGCGTTTGAACTGCGAACTTTTGTAATTTTAACGCTAGATCAAGTGTATATCAGGGTGTGATTTTATGCAAGATTTACCGATTATTCAAAAGACCTACGACCTCATTCGCTGGTACGTTCCTGTTCTGAATCGGCTTCCCAAAAATCACCAGTATTTTCTGGGTAACCGCATTATTACTGAACTCTACGACCTGCTCGAAGGACTGATCTACGCCCGCTATTCTCAAGAAAAACTGCCGCAACTGCAAAAACTCAACGCCATTCTCGATTTGCTGCGCCACCAGACTCGCCTGCTGCAAGAATTCAACCTGATCAACGATGACCGCTACGAATACGCCGGAAACCTGATCAACGCAATCGGCACTGACCTGGGCGGGTGGATCAAACAACAGCGCCAACTGCAAAAAGCAGCCTGAAACTATGAAACGATACGGCAATCTCTACAGCGAAATCGTTTCGTTCTCCAACCTGCTGCATGCCGCCCGCAGAGCACAGAAAGGCAAACGATTTCGAGACTGCGTGTTGCGCTTCAACTACAACCTCGAAGCCGAACTATTTGCCCTGCAAAATCAGCTCCAGACGCAAACCTACCATCCCGGAAACTACACCACCTTTGAAATTCAGGAACCCAAGTATCGGTTAATCTCTGCTGCTCCGTACCGTGACAGAGTGGTTCACCACGCCCTCTGCTCAGTCATCATGCCCATTCTGGAGCGCACCCTGATTCACGACACCTACGCCAATCGCAGGGGCTATGGCTCCCATCGCGCTCTGCATCGATTCACTGAGTTCACCCGCTCCAGTCAATACATTCTCCAGTGCGACATCAAAAAATTCTTCCCCAGCATCGATCACGAAATCCTGAAAGCCTTACTCCGCCGCAAAATCAAGTGTCACCAAACCCTCTGGCTGATCGACACTATCATCGACAACAGCAACCCCCAGGAACCCGTCTGCGATTACTTTCCTGGCGATGACCTGCTGACTCCACTGGAGCGCCGCAAGGGGCTTCCCATCGGCAATCTCACCAGTCAATGTTTTGCCAACTTTTATCTCAGCGGCTTCGATCACTTCGTCAAAGAACGCCTGAAAGCGACGAAATACTTGCGCTACGTTGATGGCACGCCGATACAGGCGTAAGACTCAAGGGGTGAAAGTCCCCTGACCCCAATTGTCCGTTCGGGGGTCTAGCAGG
>JBIKWV010000648.1:0-3822 GCA_044356135.1 Elainellaceae cyanobacterium | reverse complement strand
CTCACTCGGATTCTCGACTCGCACTTTGATCATCCAGGCGGTGCCGTAGGGGTCATCGGCCAACTGTTCAGGGCTGTCCATCAGGGGGGCGTTGGCCTCAATCACGGTGCCAGAAACAGGAGCTTTCAGGTCTTCTACCGCCTTCACAGATTCTACGGTGCCAAAGCTTTCGCCTTTGGTGACCGATGCGCCCACTTCGGGGAGTTCCAGAAATACGATGTCGCCCAATTGGTCAACGGCAAAGGCGGTAATGCCCACGGTGGCAACGTCGCCATCCAGTTGGACGTACTCGTGGGAGTCGGTGTATTTCAGGTTGCTGGGATATTCAAAAGCCATAGGTTGTTTGGGGATGAGAAAATCAAGCTGGAAAACCGCCAGGACGCAGGGATGCGGTAGACAGTCGGTGTCTAGAATACATCCTAGATCGAAACGACTTTTCTCAGGCGATCGCGCCCCCCCTGTTGGGAAATGATGGGTATGGGGTGGTATTGAGTCTATGGTCTACGGCATGGGTTTGGGGGCGTGTCATTCGGGAAATGTGTAGTGGCTAAGCGCACAGAGCCGAATGCCGCGCCCCTACCCACCCGTGGGACGGCCCCGTCCATCCGGCGAAACATCCGATAATATAAATCAATACTGAAACCTTTCTTTACTTCCCTTCGATGCACACTGAATACCGCGATCGCCGCAACGCTTTGATGTCCAAAATTGGCAAAGGAACCGCGATTTTTCGCAGTGCGCCGATGGCAGTGATGCATAACGACGTGGAATATAACTTTCGGCAGGACAGCGACTTTTTCTATCTAACGGGTTTCAACGAGGCGCAGGCGGTGGCGGTGCTGGCTCCCCACCATGAGGAACACAAATTCATCTTGTTTGTGCAACCCAAAGACCCAGAGCAGGAAACATGGTCGGGGTATCGAGTTGGGGTTGAAACAGCAAAGGAACAGTATGGCGCGGATGTGGTGTATCCCATTGCAGAACTGGATGAAAAGCTGCCCCAGTACGTGGAGAAGGCTGACCGCATCTATTACCGGATGGGACGCGATCGCTCCTTCAACGACAAAATCTTGTTGCTCTGGCAGCGATTGATGCGCACCTATCCCCGGCAGGGCGTGGGTCCCACGGCGATTGAAGACCCCATCACCGTGCTGCACCCGATGCGACAAATTAAAACGCCCGTAGAACTGGCACTGATGCAGAAGGCGGCAGACATTGCAGTGGAAGCGCACAATCGGGCCATGGCTTTTACCAGAACGGGCATCTATGAATACCAGGTGCAGGCTGAGATCGAACACACTTTCCGGTTGGCAGGAGCAATGGGGCCTGCCTATCCCTCCATCGTTGCCTCTGGGGCCAATTCCTGCATTCTGCACTACACAGAGAACACGCGGCAGATGCAGGACGGTGACCTGCTGTTGATCGATGCGGGCTGTGCCTACGACTATTACAACTCCGACATTACCCGCACGTTTCCGGTCAACGGCAAGTTTACCAACGAGCAGAAAATCCTTTACGAGATCGTTCTGGAAGCACAGATGCAGGCGATCGCTCAAGTTCATCCCGGCAACCCCTACAGCAAAATCCACGAAACTGCCGTTGGGGTGATTGTGGATGGGTTGATGGAGCTAGGATTACTGAACGGGGATCGTGAAGAGATTATCAAAGAGGAGAAGTATAAGCCTTTCTACATGCACAAGACCGGGCACTGGCTGGGGCTGGATGTACATGATGTTGGTGTCTATGCCCACGGCGAAACCGCCCACAACTTTGAACCGGGACAGGTGACGACGGTGGAACCGGGGATCTATATTAAACCTGACTTTAAGCCCGCAGAGGGACAGCCTGAAGTGGACGAACGCTGGCGCGGCATCGGAATTCGCATTGAAGACGATGTGCTGGTGACTGCTGCTGGACATGAGGTTCTGACGGCGGGTGTTCCCAAGACCATTGATGAGATGCGATCGCGCCACTTCTCACAAACCATTTAGGATGGCTATACAGCGCTTTTCAAGCGCGTGAGGTAAAAAGTTTTTGTTGAGAACCGCGCTCCGCGCAGCTCTCAACAAAAACTGTGGTTCTATCTCAGCACAAAGCGCTGTAGCCCTGAAAAAGATAGAAAAAATGATGCTTCGACTGCTCTAAGCTTTCGTTGCTGTAAAATGTTTATCATTCTTCAGGTGTATCTATTGCGTTTCTCGCTCTAGTGAAGTACAGATTTTTGTGAGAGAGCCGCGCGGCGCGCGGCTCTCTCACAAAAATCTGTACCTTATCCAAGCGCGAAGCGCTATATGTCTCAGCCATACTTCAGTGACCAGGAACATATTTGAATACCTGGACATCATCGAGAACCTCAAGGTCAAAAACATCCAATTGAAACGCAATTGAACATTCTTTTTTGAGGAGTATCTATCAATGACTGCTTTCATCATCAGTATTGTTGTGACCGCCGTCAGTCTGCTAATCATCTCAAAGCTCCCGACTGGCGTTGAAATCGAGAACCCATTTATCGCATTAATTGCAGGCGCAATTATCGGCGCATTCAGTGGTCTGTGGGGACTGTTCCCCGGTTGGTTTAGAGCAGGCACCGCCATTTTCAGTCTTGGCCTGATCCCCCTCATCGGTAGCATTATTGTGTTTGGTCTGGCGGCCTGGTTAATCCAGGGCTTCCGTCTGCGCTGGGGGATTGGCAGCGCCATTCTGGGAGCGATCGCCCTGGCAATTGTCAACTCTATCCTGTTTTTCATCCTGCGTCAGACCGGTCTGGTTGCGGTTTAAGATAGAGACCCTTAGCTGAGATCTTGCACCAAAAACCAAAACCCTGATTCTGCCGCCGCTCTGCGGCGGCAGAATCAGGGTTTTGGTTTTTCTTTCAGCAAGGTGCAAGATCTCAGCTAAGCAAAAATGGCACGGTGCTTTGCACCGTGCCATTTTTGCTTAGGGTCTCCTAGGGCGCCTGCAATGGCAAAAACGAAGCCTCTGAAACTACCACCATCGACTGAAATCAGGAAGCCACCGGGTTCTGGGGCGGGGTGGGTGGACAGGTTTACCCGCCCTCAAGATGTTCCAGGTGACGGAGCACACCCGACCATCGTCATGCAGATGGTGGTGCTGCTGAAAGGCTACCACTGCCTGGTGGGTTTTCTCACCAAAAATGCCGTCCCGTCGAACGTCATAGCCGCATACCTGAAGCAATCCCTGTAGCTCCCGCACATCTGCCCCAATGTGGCCCCGATGGAGAGTACGAGTTCCCGGCTCAACGGTAGCCCTCAACGCCTGCCAGGTCTGGGGACCCACGATACCATCCATCCGCAGCCCCTTTTGCCGCTGAAAGGCCCACACCGCAGCCTCCGTTCTCCAACCAAAGTCTCCATCAATTCGCAAGGTAAAGCCATGCGCACACAGCAATTCTTGCAGTTCCATGACGGCAGATCCCTGATCCCAGGGGTGCAGTACTGGGGGCGCATTGAGGGATAGCTTTGGGAACATGGCACCGTTATTTGGGGCGCTGTCTCCCATGACACCATTGCTTAAGCTGGATTTGTTGGGTTCCATCTCTTTTCCCTCAAGCTTTCTCCTACTAGATCTAACCCAGTTCCAGCAGATTGCAAAGCACTCACATCCTCCCCACGGCTAGAAACCGGGGGGTTCCTGAACTGTCGTTGCCCTTTCGAGTTGCCCCTACTGAGGTCTTACACGCCATGTCCGATCCGAGCTGACTAGAATATCCCTTGACATCTATTACCTCGGTGATCAAATAGGGTGCATTGCACAAAGACTCTTTATTCGTAGGATGGGCAAAGCGAAGCGTGCCCATCTAGC
>JBIKWV010000647.1:0-3825 GCA_044356135.1 Elainellaceae cyanobacterium | reverse complement strand
AAAGTGCGAGTCGAGAATCCGAGTGAGTTGGATGAGGCGATGGGCGCGGATCAGTATCGCAGTCAGGTAGAAGGAGCTTAAACGCTCGACAAGACCTCGGAGGTCTCAAAGACCTCGGAGGTCTTGTCGAACGCTTGCACTTGCAAAAGGTCGAGACGCTGGATAGCTGCGAGACTGGTGATTGGGGAGGTATTACTAACAACGATCACAGGTAGCCCATCTCCCGCAAGGTTTGAACGTCTTCGTGGAGTTCTTGAATATCGTAATGCAGCGGAATCTGACGACTGGCCAACAGATGTCGAAACAGAACCTGATTCATGCCTGCAAATTTGCTGGCTTGCCCTAAAGTCAGTTTTCCTTCTGAAAAAGTAGAATTGCCATCTCCTGCCTCAGCTCGGCTTCAGACATACGAGCTGTCTGTAATATTTCGTCAGAAATCACCAGACTCATTGCAAGCGCCCCACAAATCCTTGTCTCTATATATGGGCGATCGCTCCTTGCGTTCAAACCTCGGAGGTCTTGTAGGGCGCAATGGAAATTGTCGAGAACCAGGGAAAGACCTCCGAGGTCTGGGGCTAACTGTGTATACATCCAGCGGCATCAGGTAATCGCGATCGCCATGCCTCACCCTATGACCGCTAAAGAAAAACCAGAAGTTGTCGCCATCCCCCAGGAAAGGCATCTCAAAAATTTCCATTCTCCACCGCTTCATGAAGACTCACTATCTTCTGATTCGCTCCAGTGCCGAATTATTGCAAAGTGTTGCAAAATGGTCACAGAGGTTTGCTCTATGCCCATTCCCCAACCCTTATGTGATATGCCGTCTGAGTTTTCTGTTGTTTCCCCAAACCCTGCTGACCTGAGCGAAGCTAAGTATTCCAATGGTCACACCTTTAACAATGGCACCACCACTGTGGAGCCAGCCAGTCTGGTAGAACCAGACTGGCTGGCTCCTGTGGATGCGTTTGAGCAGCGGCACATCGGACCCGATGTGGCGGCACAGGAAGAGATGCTGAAGCTGCTCGGGTTTGTGTCTCTGGAGGGATTGGTGGATCAGGCGGTTCCCGCTGCCATCCGGTTAAAAAAGCCACTCCAGACCAGTGAGGCGGCCAGCGAGTACGAATTGCTGAAGGAACTGCGGGCGATCGCCTGCCAGAACCAGATTTTCCGCTCCTTCATCGGCATGGGCTACGCTAACTGCATCACCCCCCCGGTGATTCAGCGCAACATTTTGGAGAACCCCGGCTGGTATACGCAGTACACCCCCTATCAGCCAGAAATCGCTCAGGGACGGCTGGAGGCGCTGCTCAACTTCCAGACAATGGTGATGGATTTGACGGGGATGGCGATCGCCAACGCCTCCCTGCTGGACGAAGGCACAGCGGCGGCGGAAGCGATGCACCTCAGCTACGGCCAGTACAAGGGCAGTTCCAAAACCTTTTGGGTGTCCGATGCCTGCCACCCGCAGACGATTGAGGTGGTCAAGACCCGTGCGATTCCGCTGGGCATTGAAGTGATGGTGGGCGACCATCGCACCTTCAACTTTGAGACTCCTGTCTTTGGTGTGCTGCTCCAATACCCCGCTACTGACGGAGCCATCTACGACTACAGCGATTTCATCACCCGCGCCCACGCCGCTCATGCACTGGTAACAGTCGCTGCCGACCTGCTCAGCCTCACCCTGCTGAAGCCCCCCGCAGAATTTGGGGCAGACATCGTGGTAGGCAACACTCAGCGGTTTGGTGTCCCCCTCGGCTACGGTGGTCCCCATGCTGCCTACTTTGCGACCCGTGAGGAGTTTAAGCGTCAGATTCCCGGTCGGCTGGTGGGGATTTCAAAAGACAATGCGGGCCATCCCGCCCTGCGTCTGGCGCTGCAAACGCGGGAACAGCATATTCGTCGCGACAAGGCCACCAGCAATATCTGTACGGCTCAGGTGTTACTGGCGATCATGGCAGGGATGTATGCGGTGTACCACGGTCCCCAGGGGTTAAAGCGGATTGCGACCCGTGTACATCAACTTACGGGAGTTCTGGCTGAGGGGCTGGAGAAATTGGGCTACCCGTTAGGAGCAGCGCCCTTCTTTGACACACTGCGAGTCCAGGTGGGGGCAAAGGTCGGGGAGATTCTGAAGCGGGCGATCGCTCAGCAGATCAACCTGCGCCAGATCGACGCCCAGACGCTGGGGGTTTCGCTGGATGAAACCACTACCTTGAAGGACGTGGCAGATTTGCTAACAGTGTTTGGTGGAGCAGCGCCACAGACATTCATCGCACCTCGCGCAGTGGTTCCCGCCACCCTCCACCGGACGTCTTCCTATCTGGAGCATCCCGTTTTTAACCGCTACCACTCGGAGACGGAACTGCTGCGCTATATGTATCAGCTCCAGCAGAAGGATCTGTCTCTGGCAACAGCCATGATTCCCCTTGGCTCCTGCACCATGAAGCTGAACGCCACCTCAGAGATGGTGCCCGTTACCTGGCCAGAGTTCGGCCAGATTCACCCCTTTGCTCCGTTGGATCAGGCCAAAGGCTATCAGATACTCTTCCGCGAACTAGAGCAACTGCTGTCGGAGATCACTGGCTTTGCCGGAATCTCACTCCAGCCGAATGCAGGCTCTCAGGGGGAATATACAGGTCTGCTGGTGATCCGGCAGTATCACGAGAGTCGGGGCGATCGCCATCGCAATCTCTGCCTCATCCCGGAGTCTGCCCACGGCACCAATCCCGCCAGCGCGGTGATGGCCGGAATGAAGGTGGTGCCTGTTGTCTGTGACAGCGAGGGCAATATTGATATCGCCGATCTGAGGGCAAAGGCTGAGCAGCACCGGGATAATCTTTCTGCCCTGATGGTCACCTACCCCTCCACCCACGGTGTGTTTGAGGAGGGAATTCGGGAGATCTGCGACATCATCCACGCCAACGGTGGCCAGGTCTACATGGACGGGGCGAACATGAACGCCCAGGTGGGTTTGTGCCGTCCCGGAGACTTTGGTGCGGACGTGTGTCACCTGAACTTGCACAAGACCTTCTGCATTCCCCACGGTGGCGGCGGTCCCGGCATGGGGCCGATCGGCGTGGCAGCGCATCTGGTACCCTTCCTGCCGGGGCACTCCGTTGTGAAGCTTGGTGGCATGGAAAGTATCGGCGCGGTGTCGGCGGCTCCCTGGGGCAGCAGCAGTATTTTGCCGATTTCCTGGGTCTATATTCGACTGATGGGCAGTGAGGGACTGACCCGTGCCACCCAGGTTGCAATTCTCAACGCCAACTACATTGCCAAACGGTTAGAAGGACACTACCCCGTGTTGTACAAAGGCAAGACGGGTCTGGTGGCCCACGAGTGCATTCTCGATCTGCGCCAGTTCAAGAAGTCTGTTGGCATTGAGGTGGACGACATCGCCAAGCGGCTGATCGACTATGGCTTCCATCCGCCCACTGTCTCGTGGCCCGTGGCGGGAACGATCATGGTGGAACCCACCGAAAGCGAATCGAAGGAAGAACTGGATCGCTTCTGCGATGCGATGATCGCCATCCGTGAAGAAATCCGCGAGATCGAAGAGGGTAAGGCCGACCTGAAGGACAACCTGCTGAAGAACGCGCCCCATACCGCTGCGGCGATCACCACCGCTGACTGGACGCACCCTTACCTGCGCGATCGCGCTGTCTATCCCACCCCCTGGACCCGTGAACACAAATTCTGGGCCTCGGTGGGCCGGATTGACAATGCCTACGGCGATCGAAATCTGGTGTGCTCCTGCCTGCCGATGGATGCTTACGCAGAGTCATAGGATCGCGAATTAAATAAAACCAAATTGTTTTTGAGAGA
>JBIKWV010000646.1:0-3832 GCA_044356135.1 Elainellaceae cyanobacterium | reverse complement strand
TCGCCGCGCCTCTCTCAAAAACGATTACAGGTTAATTTGTTCACAATCCTTAAAAGGGTTTCTACAAGACGCTAACCCTTCGTTGATCTTCATTTCATTCAAATATGTCTGTTCGTGTTCGTATCGCTCCCAGCCCCACCGGGCTTTTGCACATTGGCACCGCCCGCACCGCCGTGTTCAACTGGCTGTTTGCCCGTCACAATGGTGGGACTTTTGTCCTGCGGATTGAGGACACCGACCTGGAGCGATCGCGCCCTGAGTACACCCAGAACATTATGGAGGGGCTGACCTGGCTGGGATTGACCTGGGATGAAGGCCCCTTCTACCAGACCCAACGCATGGATCTGTACCGCCAGAAGATCCAGCTTTTGCTGGACAAGGGACTGGCCTACCGTGCCTACGACACCCCCGAAGAACTGGACGCCATGCGGGAGCGCCAGAAGGCCCGAAACGAAGCTCCCCGCTACGACAACCGTCACCGCAACCTGACTCCGGAGCAGGAAGCGACCTTTGTTGCAGAAGGCCGCAAGCCCGTGATTCGCTTCAAGATTGAAGACGAGCGCGAGATTTCCTGGAGCGACATGGTGCGCGGCACGGTCACCTGGAAAGGGCGCGACCTGGGCGGCGACATGGTGATTGCCCGCGCCGCTGACCAGGGAGACGTGGGCCAGCCGCTGTATAACTTTGTCGTGGTGGTGGACGACATCGACATGCAGATCTCCCACGTCATCCGGGGAGAAGACCACATTGGCAACACCCCCAAACAGATCTTGCTCTACGAAGCGCTGGAGGCCACTGTTCCCCAGTTCGGCCACACGCCCCTGATTCTGAACCAGGCAGGAGCCAAGCTGTCGAAGCGGGATGGCGTTACCTCCATTGCCGACTTCAAGCGGATGGGCTACACGGCAGAGGCGATCGCCAACTACATGACACTGCTGGGCTGGTCGCCACCGGAGGGGATGAACGAGATTTTCACCATTCAGGACGCAGCTCAACAGTTCGGCTTTGAGCGGGTGAATAAGGCTGGAGCGAAGTTTGACTGGGACAAGCTGAACTGGATTAACAGTCAGTACCTGCACCATATGCCCGTGCCCCAGCTTACGGATTTGCTGATCCCCTACTGGCAGTCGGCAGGATACCACTTTGATACGGTGGGCGATCGCCCTTGGTTAGAACAACTCACCACTGTCATCGGCCCCAGCCTTGCCCGTCTGGAGGAGGCCGCCCCCATGACCCGCTACCTGTTCCAGCCCGACATCGAGTTCAGCGAAGCCGCCACCGCCCACCTCCAGCAACCCGGCACCGCCGCCGCCCTGGAGGCCGTCCTGGCAGGTCTGCCCGCCGAAACACTGACCCAGGACAGCGCCCAGGCAATCATTCAGCAGGCGGTTAGCAGCGCCAACGTTAAGAAAGGGCTGGTGATGAAAACCCTCCGTGCAGCCCTGACTGGGGACTTACAGGGGCCTGACCTGATGCAGTCCTGGCTGCTGCTGAACCAGCACCAGATGGATCGGGCACGGTTGGAGAAGGCGAGGGCGATCGCCAAGTAATGAATTTCAGAAAAAGCTCCCACCTGCTAAGCAGGTGGGAGCTGCTTTGTAAATTAAACTTCCACTTTTGCTGGGGTCACACCGATTCCTGGCTGCGGCAATGGCTGAAAGGAAGGTGCATCCTGCTGGAAAATCGTCAGGTCGAACCAGAAGGTCGTCCCCGTTCCCACCTCGCTCACCAGGTGCATCCATGTATGGTGCTTCTCCATAATGTTGCGAACAATGGAGAGACCCAGCCCCGTGCCCTCCAGCGTGTGAACGCGATTTTCGACGCGGAAGAAGCGATCGAAGATAGCCAACTGGTCTTCCGGATCGATGCCGATTCCCGTGTCGGAGACCTCTACACGTACATGGGTCAGCGGCGAGTGGGCATTCCCCTCAGCATTGACCGCATAGGCGCGAATTGCCACTCGCCCGCCGGGAGGGGTGAACTTAAGGGCATTGCCCAGGAGATTATTGAGCACCTGGAGCAGCAAATCATAGTTGCCCAGAACAGAGGGGAGATTGGGTTCCAACTCGTGGAACAGCTCGATGCCCTTATCTTTCGCGTTGAGCTGGTGGGTGCGCAGCGTCTGCTCAATGGGTTGAGTCAGGTCGAGGGAGTCAAAGTGGTAGCGCTTATTGGACTCCAGACGAGACAGATCCAGTACATCATTGACCAGGCGGGTGAGGCGATCGGTTTCCCGGTTGGCGGTCTCCAGGAATTCTCGCCGCTCTTCTTCGTTGAGGTTCTCGCCGTACTCGTGCAGCGTTTCAATGAAGGATTTGATGTTGAACAGGGGCGTTCGCAGCTCGTGGGAAACGTTACTGATAAACTGGCTTTTCGCCTCGTTCAGTTCCGCTTCACGGGTAATGTCCTGCACCGTGATCGCAATCCCCTTAAGACTTTCACGGTACTGATCCAGCACCGTTGTCAGGAGAATTCGCAGGGTACGGCTGGTGGGTTCGGCGATCGTAATCGTAAATTCTGCGCCTTCTCGCTCCCGCAAACCCTCTGGACAAACTTCGGCCTGGGCAATTTCTGTCAGGGGTTGCGCCAGCTCGTTCTTGACGGAAGCTGGCAGCAGCGTCAGAACGTTGTGCCCGATCACGTCCTGCACATTCTCCCAGGCAAATAGTCGCTGCGCCGTGGGATTCACCAGAATCACATCCATATGGGTGTCGAGCAGCACGGCACCATCGGCAATTGTAGAGACCAGTGTTTCCAGCTTGGCCTTCTCTGCCGTCAGCTCCTCAATGTTCTGCTCCTCATAGCTCTCCAGTCGCTCCGCCATCTCATTGAAGTTGAGGATCAGTTCCCCCAACTCACCGCCCAGTGGCAGGTCAATTCGCTGCTTAAAGTTCCCTGCTGCGATATTCTTGACCCCCACCAGCAGTTCCTTAATGGGCTTGGTAATCGTCAGCGCGTTGAACACCGCCCCCAGAATCACCATCACCCAGATCGAGACAAAGACGGCGATTGTCACGTCCCGCGTCAGGTGAGAAGAGGTGACCACGGTGGGGTTAGGGTTTGTGCCAATCGCCAGCACCCCCAGAAACTTGCCGTTGTACACTAGCGGCACAAACACATCGGTGACTTCCCCATCTGGCGTCAGGTGCTGCCGCACCATCGGGTACTCCAGATTCGACATCAAATTTTCGGGGAGCTGCATCCGTCGCCGGATGGTAAGAGAGTTCTGTACTTCCGACTGGGAAAAAGGGATGCCGAAGAAAATTTCGCCATCGGTGTCGGCGTACAGCATGTAGCGGATGCTGGAGGTACTGCTGTAGAAGCGATGGGAGAAGCGAGACAGCTCTGACAGATTGTCCTCCCCCACCAGGGGAGCCACATTTGCCGCCAGCAGCAGCCCCAGGTCGCGCCCAAAACGGGTGTCATTCAGGCGGGCATCCTGCTGGATAGAGTTCACCGCCCAGAAGGTGAGGCCGCTCATCAACAGCGACACAACAAGAGTCGCCGCTGCCATGAGCTTGGTCTGGAGGGTGAATTCAGACCACCAGCGGCGAATAATTTCTCGGAGTTGTTGGAGGAACGATAGCAAGGCTGTGCAGGTATTGGAGGTTCAGGGTCAGCGGTAGGAGCAATTGCCCTCTCTTCTAACCCAAAAGGTTCTCATCTTCTATTCTTACATCTTTAACTACTGGACTTTTGACTATTTTTTCTACAGTGCCGCGAAACGCCCTCTGCGAGGGCGTTTCGCGGCATATTTAGTTTTAGCGCCGATTTTTCCTGAAACGCTGACTGCGTCAGCGTTTCAGGAAAAATCGGCGCAATTTAGTCAAAA
>JBIKWV010000645.1:0-3837 GCA_044356135.1 Elainellaceae cyanobacterium | reverse complement strand
CCCACCCCACAATGCTAATGCCCTAATTTAGTTGTGTTGGATCACTACCTCAATCTGGGGCGATCGCATCTACAGCCCACCCATCCAAAATCCAAAATCCAAAATCCAAAATCCAAAATGACACTCCCCACCACTAACCTCGGCAACACTGGACTGATCGTTTCCCGCCTCGCCCTCGGCACCATGACCTTTGGATTGCAGAGCGACGAAGAAACCGCTACAGCAATTCTCGACACCGCTGCCGCTGCTGGGATTAACTTCCTCGATACCGCAGATGTGTACCCTCTGGGAGGCGACCTGACCATTGTAGGACGCACCGAAGAGATTCTTGGGCGCTGGCTCAAGGGTAAACGGGATCAGTTTATTGTGGCAACCAAATTTGTCGCCCGTGTGGGACCGAATCCCTGGGATCAGGGAGCCTCGCGCAAGCATATTCTGGATGCGATCGACGCTTCTCTGCGGCGGCTGGACACCGATTACATCGACCTTTATCAACTCCACGCCGACGACCCCACCACCCCATTTGACGAAACCCTGGAGGCACTGGATACCCTGGTGAAAGCAGGGAAAGTCCGCTACATTGGCGTCTCTAACTTTCTGGCGTATCGTCTCAGTCGTGCGCTGGGTCGTGCGGATGTGCGTCAACTCACCCGTTTCGTTTCCATTCAACCCCGCTATAATCTCCTGTTCCGTGAAATTGAACGAGAGTTATTGCCGCTCGCGCAGGAGGAGGGCTTGGGCGTCATCCCCTACAATCCTCTAGCAGGCGGTTTGCTAACCGGCAAACACCTTCAGGAAGGTGGCCCCACTGCGGGTACGAGGTTTACTCTGGGGAGTACTGCCGAACGCTACCAAGAACGCTACTGGCACGATCGCGAGTTCAAAACGGTTGAAGAGTTACGCACCGTTGCAGATGCGGCGGGGGTGTCGCTGACGACACTGGCGATCGCCTGGGTTCTGGCAAATCCGGTGATCACCGCGCCGATCATTGGTGCCAGTCGCCCTGAGCAACTGGCGGATAATCTAAAGGCGCTGGAGTTTAAGCTGGACGACAGCCTGAAACAAAAGCTGGATGATATCACTTCCGAATATCGGCGAGGGGATGCGGTTCGCTAACCGAACGCTGTCGATGGCTATACTGCCCATGAACATTGACCATGTAGGGCACAACGTAGGTTAATCCGCCGGAGATCCAGCGTGACGGTGTCATTTGTCCGTGCAGCACCGCCCACCCGTGATTGATCAGAAACAGAATCGTGCCCACGACCAGCGCAACTTTGAGCGCGGTGGGCACGAACTGGCGATCGCCCAAACTCTGGAGATAGTCGAGAACCGGATTTGGCGGCTGGTTACTCATTGGGATCTCCTCACGGTGTATTGTTGACATCGCTGTGATTCAGCAGGTGAAATGTTTTGTTATCGTCACTGTCAACAATCACAATTTTCGGATTGAGGTTGCCCAATTCCGCAGGCTCAATGAAGGCCTCACCGAGAACGATGATTTTGTCACCTGGTTGAAAGTGTCTGGCTGGAGGTCCATTCAGTTCGATTCGTCCGCTGCCTTTGGGAGCGGCAAAGACGTAGGTCTGCCAGAAGACACCGTTGGAAACATTTGTGATGTTCACATATTGGTAGGGATGGATGTCGCTTTCATGGAGTAACGCTTCGTCAATGGTGATGGAGCCAACGTAATTCAGGTCGGCTCTAGTGACGGTTGCTCGATGGATTTTAGATTTGCAAACTCGGATTAACATGAGCTTCTAAGACTACTTCCAGGCGACGAGGGCAGAAGCAGAGTATGTTTCGCTAAATTCCCCAGACGGACTGAAGGATAACAGCGTTGCTTTCATCTCCCTCTCAAAAGCTTCAATATTGTCTTCCAGAAAACCAGGGAGGCAAAAGGCGGTGGAGTAGAGATATCCGATGAAAGAACCGATTGTCCAGTGCTGCTGGTAAGGCACCTCGTAGAATGCCTGCTTAGAGAAAGCAGATTGCCGCAAAATCTCTGAATGGGGTGGGTCGGGTTCAACCCAGAGTCCTTCCCCGCCCTTCCCTGCCCGCCGTTGCTCACCCAGCCACTTCTTAACGACCGCCAGTGCTGCCTGCTTCCAGGGTAAATCGCTTCTCCACGGGTCTTCGCCATGACTGTTCAAAATGACAAAGCCGCCTCCTGGTTCCAGTAAATCGTAGCTGAGGTTCAACACCAGCAGACGATCCATCCAGTGGAATGATCGCCCTGCCGTAATTAGTTGAAACGTGCCTAAACTGGAATCGACTAATTCTGCCCCCCGCTGGAGCCAGGTAATGTTGTCAGCTCCAACGATCTCTGCCTGCCGTCGGGCTTCTTCTAGCATGGCAGCATCGGGGTCAAGTCCAATGAGTTCTGAGAAGCGATCGCGCAGCGCCAGGGTAATCAATCCGGGGCCACAGCCCAGATCCAGCAGTCTTCCCTGTCCATTTAAATTGAATGTTGTTGTCAGAAGCTCATACAGTTCGGATGGATATTTAGGACGATAGCGTGAATAGTAGGAAGGCGCTCCTTCAAACAACGTTGGATCATAAGTTGGGAGCCTTTTAGAAAATAATGGGTGAGTCATAAACTAATCACTGAGTAGAGCAGAAGTTTGTCCCCATTGTCCGGTAAACACCAGCTCATTGAGCTTTTTGCGAGTGCGAGGAGCGAGTTCACGATCGCGCAGCCCCTCAGATAACGTTTGGGGATCGCCCGGATAACCAATAACCAGAGCGGTTGCAGGGTCATATTCCTCCGGGATCTGGTATTCCTGCCGAGCTTTACTGCCGTCGAACCCTGCCGCCTGATGCACCACCAGACCCAGCGCTGTTGCCTGAAGCGACAGATTTTCGATCGCCAGTCCCACATCATGGAACGCATGGCGGTTATTCTTGCCGTCATCAAAATGCAGCTTGGCGATCGCCAGCACCAGCACCGGGGCTGATTTTGCCCATCCCTGGTTAAATTCCACCAGTGTTCCCAGCAGCCGTTGATATTCTTCTGGATTGTCCTTCGTTGCAACGATAAACCGCCAGGGCTGCTGATTATAGGAAGAGGGTGCCCAACGAGCCGCCTCAAACAGAGACAGCAGCTTTTCGGTTTCTACGGGGCGATCGGCAAAGGCGCGGGGACTCCAGCGTTTACGGATCAGTTCATGGACGGGGTACTGAGTTTCTGCGGGTTTTTCCAGCGTTGTGGTCGAGAGCGTTTCTGACATGGTGTACTCCTGTAAATAAATCTACGAATATGCAGTTGCGGGGGGATGTGTACGGTTGAGCGTCCAATCCCCGATCGCCTGAACCTTGTAGCTCACCGGGTCGTGCAGCGTAAATACCCGCAGATCCCGCCAGTAGCGATCGAATCCATACTGACGGGCGGTAGCGCGAGAACCCAGCGTTTCAAAAATTTGGGAGGTGATAGGGATGCCCACCTGAGTAACGTAAGCTTTGGCGGTGAAAACGGCAACCATCGCCGCTGCCCGTTCATTGGCGGTCAGTGCATTCCCTTTTGCAGCAAAGGTCTGGATGATTTCCGCAGCCTCATCCGCTAGAACGATCGCTGCCTGAAGCTGAGACCAGTATTCTCCATAGCGGCGCAAGATAAAGGGATCTCTGGTGGCGCGATCAATCCCAGCAGTGATCCAGGGACGAGTTTCTGTTCGAGTATAAATTTGCGCAGCCTCCAGTGCGCCCAGAGCAATTCCCAGGTAGGTGTTGACCTTCACAAGCTGGGCAAAACCTGAGCGAAGGGTGACGGCTGGATGGGTAGGGTCTGGCGGGAGCGGGAGCACTTCGTCGGGGGCAACAAATACGCTCTCAAACCGG
>JBIKWV010000644.1:0-3848 GCA_044356135.1 Elainellaceae cyanobacterium | reverse complement strand
CACAGGTAAACCTGCTTTCAGGGTGCCTGCCGCTCAATCACCGCACTGCCTGACCCGTGAGCTGCTGCAAATAGCGCTCCACCAGCAAAATCGCCACAATGTCATCGATCGGTCGCGGTAAGGTGCGAAGCCCCTGGGGCAGGAGTCGCTGTATCCCCCTGGGGGGATACATCTGCCAGTAGCGATCGCGGGCCTCCAGGGTGCTATATCGTTCATCAACCATGACCACTCGGAGGGCGTTTTGCAGTTCGTCAGTAAGCCGCTGCCGCCACTCCTTCGCGGTGGTCTGGTCGCCCATGACGATGACGGAGATGGGGAAGCGCTGCCGCAGTTCGTTGAGGGTGGCGATCGCCGATTGAGAGGCGATCACCTCGTGGTAGAACAGGTTGCGGTCGAGCCCCACAACCGCCAGACCACACTTATCGCGGCCAGGATCAAATCCGAGAATGACAGGCTGAGCAGTAGAGGTCATGGGAAAAGTCCAGGAGGAGAGCAGGGAGGATGAGTTAATCCTATGGTTCTACCACGAGCATTAAGAAAATTAAAGCTGCGGAGACTGTCCCGTTTGGGGGGCGGTTTCGGTGGGGGAGAGCGTGCTGAAAATGACCTGCCCATTCTGAGACGCGATCAGCTCCAGTCGGACGGGGCCGGCGGTATAGGTGTTGGCGATCGTGACAGCCTGGAGGTCTACAGGTGCTTTGTACTGCTGTAGCCGCTCAAAAAACTTGCCCACAGTTTCACTGGTTCCGTCGGCGACCTGCATCGAGTCGGCCAGAATTCCCGCCTGCTGCACCCGGAATTGAGCGGCGGCGATCAGAAAGTTGATCCGTTCGGCCAATCTTTCCGGGTTCATCCGGCTGGGATCGGCGGTGGTAGCTGCAACCACTTCTCCCTGTCGAAACACAATCTGGTTCGGTGCAGCCACCGCATACACTCGAACACAGGCGGATCCGGCCAGAACACAGGGTTCCCCCACCACATAGTTGCCCGCAGAGATGATCCGCAGCACATAGTCCTTGCCATCCTGGATCTGGTTGACCAACTGTTCAACCTGGTCATTTGGGATCTGAATCACCTGCTGGTTAACATTCGTAGTACCGGGGCGAATCCGCAGCAGGGCAACCCGGTTCGCCTCCCGCAACAGTTGATCCACCGCTTCAGTCGCCCCCCTCGGTTCAACAATTCGAGCCACGCCTGCTGCCAGCGGCTGGTTGCGCAGCAGAGCGACGTTCCCCTGTCGCAAGCCCTGAAACTCGCGTCCCAGGTTCAGGACTTCCTGCACCAGCAGCGATCGCTGGTTTTCCAGATCCCGCAGTTGCGTCTCCCGTTCTTCAATTTCCTGGGTTCGACGGGCGATCACCGCGTTGCGGGCGGCGATTTCCCGATCGCGCTGAGCGAGCTCCTGCTGACGGTTGGCCTGGAGCTGCTGAATCTCTGAGTTGCGGGCCGCAATTTCTCGATCGCGCTTGGCGATCTCCCGCTCCCGGTTGGCCCTGAGTTGCTGAATATCCTGCCGCAGCCGAGTTGCCTGCTGTTCGGTACGCTCCTGCTGGACGATCGCCTGCTTCAAGGACTGGTTAATTCTGGCCAGACGTTTTTCGGCGGCGTCCTGCTCCTTCAAGGCCGTATCCCGCTCCGTCACGATCTGGTTCTTTTCACTGCGGGCCTGCTCAAGCTGACCACGGGCACTCGCCAGCTCCCGCTGAATATCCCCCAGCTCAAACACACCCGTCCGGAGCTGATCGTCAATCGCAAACAAAATTCCAAAGGTGCTGGCGGAAATCACAATCCCCGTCATCACCGTAATCAGGGTGGCAGTCTGACGCGGACGCAGCTTGAACAAACTGAGGCGGGACTTTCCCACCTTCATACCGATGCGATCGCCCACCGTGGCAATCACACCGCCCAGTACCAGAATCGCCGCAATCAAGACCAGCCCAGTGGTCATCTCTGCCTACACCAACCACAGATACAGCCTACTGTATTCTGACCAAATCTGTCGCACGGTGCGGGATGCGGATGACATGGGTGTTGCTGATTTGAAATATGATTTTCCGATTGTGCGGTGCGCACCGCACGCCGCACAATCGAAAAATCATATCTGGAGTCAGCAACGCCATTACGTGAATTGCTGGCTTAATGCGACGGGGTTGTAGACGGTGATCTTTTTCTTGTGAATGGAGATCATCTTGTCCTGCCGCAGGTCGCCCAGGAGGCGGGTGACGGTGACGCGGGTGGAGCCGATGGCTTCGGCGATCGCCTGGTGCGACAGCTTCAGATCAATAGTGATACCGTCGGCGGTGGGGATGCCAAAGTCGCGGCAGAGGATCAGAAGAAAGCTGACCAGACGCGACCCCATGTCACGGTGGGCCAGGGTTTCGATCATCATTTCGGTCTGCAAGATCCGCGAAGACAGACCTTTGAGCATCAGCATGGAGAGGTCGGGATTCTCCTTCAGCGCTTTTTCTACCTGCTCAATAGGAACGGAGAGCAACTCGACGGGCGTAAAGGCCACCGCGTGGTAAAAGCGATCGGCCCGCTGACCGGTAATCAGCGACAGGACACCAAACACACTGTTCTCCCGCAGCAGCGCCACCGTAATTTCTTCGCCTGCTTCGTACACCCGCGACAGCTTGACAGCACCTTTAACGAGGAAGTAAACCCGTTCCGCAGGATCTCCAGGAAAAAAGATCGTTTTCCCCCGTTCAAAGGTCTCGACCACTGGCGGAAACGCTCCGCTGCTGATCTGGCGAAACATTTCTGCTAACGGTCTTTCGTTTGTGATTACCATAAGGTTTCGGTTCCAGAATGCTCAAAAATGCTCCGAACTAAGTCAGAGCGCTGCTTAGTGCCCTTCTGTTACAAGAAATTGTATCTCTAGTACACTTAATCCAACTTTAAGCCTATTTTTTGTATCAGAAAAAACATTCCATTATCGGAAATTCGATACGCTAGCTCTGCACCCCCATTTTTCAGTATTCTTCGTATGGCGCTCCAAACCATCGGACGCTGAAAATTGCGGGAAGTTTTAATCTCATGCTGCTCAACCTGACCGGAAAAAACGCCCTTGTAACGGGTATTGCCAACAATCGCTCCATTGCCTGGGGCATCGCTCAGCAGCTCAGTGCCGCCGGAGCCAACCTCGGCATCACCTACCTGCCCGACGAAAAGGGGCGGCTAGAAAAAAAGGTTGCCGAACTGGTAGAGCCGCTGAATCCCACCCTGTTTCTGCCCTGTGACGTTCAGAACGATGCTCAGGTGGATGAAGCCTTCGCTACCATCAAAGAAAAGTGGGGCAAGCTAGATATCCTGATCCATTGCCTTGCCTTTGCCAATCGTGACGATCTAAGCGGCGACTTTAGCAACGTGTCTCGTGAGGGCTACGACCTGGCTCTCAACGTCAGTGCCTACTCTCTGGTGCAGCTCTGCCGGGGTGCCAAGCCCCTGATGACCGATGGTGGTTCAGTGGTGACGATGACCTACCTGGGTGGGGTGCGGGTGGTGCCCAACTACAACGTGATGGGGATCGCCAAAGCTGCGCTGGAAATGAATGTGAAATATCTGGCGGCAGAGATGGGGCCACAGAATATCCGGGTCAACGGGATTTCCGCTGGCCCCATTCGCACCCTGGCTTCCTCCGCCGTCGGTGGCATCCTCGATATGATTCACCACGTCGAAGCGATTGCTCCCCTGCGTCGCACTGTCACCCAGACTGAAGTAGGGAATGCTGCCGCTTTTCTGTGTAGCGACCTTTCCAGCGGCATGACCGGACAGATTCTCTACGTGGACGCCGGATACGAGATCATGGGCATGTAAGCATATTGGGCATATCCCAGTTTTGCGAGTGG
>JBIKWV010001091.1:0-3849 GCA_044356135.1 Elainellaceae cyanobacterium | reverse complement strand
AATCAGGATGACTGTTTGGGCACACGTTCAACTACCAACTCGTTCAACGAGCCTCAATAACGATGGGAAATTCTACCTTTAATCTCTCTGCCCTGAATGGCAGCAACGGCTTTCGACTCGATGGCAGCGGGTTTGACCAATCCGGCAGAACGGTGAGTAATGCAGGAGATATTAACGGTGATGGGATTGATGATCTGATCATTGGGGCCTTTAGCGCCAGCAATACCAGCAGTGGTTCCGGGTCGAGCTACGTGGTATTTGGCCGTCGCAGCGGGTTTAGTTCCACTGTGCAACTGGCCAGCCTGGACGGCAGTAATGGCTTCCGAATCGATGGCAGTACTCCAGAGGAGGGGACTGGTTTTTCCGTTAGCAGTGCGGGCGACATCAACGGCGATGGCATTGATGACCTGATCATTGGGGCACCCCGCGCCAACAACAATGACCTCTTTTCGGGGTCGAGTTATGTGGTGTTTGGCCGCCGTGGGGGATTTAGCGCCACCCTGCCCCTGGCGGATTTGAATGGCGGCAATGGTTTTCGCATTGACGGTTTGTCGCCCGAAGAAGAATTTGGCAGTGCCGTTAGCAGTGCAGGCGACATCAATGGGGATGGCATTGATGATCTGATCATTGGGGCACCGTCGGCTGACCCCAACGGGTCTTCTTCGGGGTCGAGCTACGTGGTGTTTGGCCGTCAAAGTGGATTTTCTGCCACGCTGTTGCTGACAGAATTGAATGGCAGGAATGGGTTCCGCATTGATGGTGCAGCAGCAACTGATTCATCAGGTCAATCGGTGAGCAATGCGGGCGACGTTAACGGTGATGGCATTGATGATCTCATCATTGGGGCACCGAGAGCTGCCTTTAGCGGGTTTTCGTCCGGGTCGAGCTACGTGGTCTTTGGTCAGCGTGACGAATTTAGCGCTACCCTGCAACTGGCTGACCTGAATGGCACCAATGGCTTTCGCATGGATGGTCTGGCACCGTTTGACGACCTGGGCACATCGGTCAGGAATGCGGGAGACATCAATGGTGACGGAATTGACGACCTGATTATTGGGGCGTTTTCAGCTCAGTCCAGTAACGTGCGTTCGGGTTCGAGCTATGTGGTATTTGGTCGGCGCGACGGGCTAAATGCCATCCTTCCGCTGGCCGAACTGAATGGCATCAATGGCTTTCGGCTGGATGGTGTGGCCGATTTTGACCGTTCAGGCTTTGCAGTGAGCGGTGCAGGCGATCTGAATGGAGATGGCCTCGATGATCTGCTGATCGGGGCACCGCTGGGCGATACGATTCGGACCGATAGAACTGAGGCAAATGCGGGTTCGACCTATGTCGTATTTGGCAGTCGCAGTGGCTTTAGTCCCACGCTGGCCCTCTCCAGTCTCAATGGCACTAATGGTTTGCGGCTGGATGGTGTGGCGGCGTTTGATGAGTCAGGTGTCTCGCTAAGCCGCGCAGGAGATGTCAACGGCGATCGCATTGATGATCTGATCATTGGCGCACCGAATGCTGACCCCAACGGCATCTCTTCGGGGTCGAGCTATGTCGTGTTTGGCAACCTTGCCCCCCAGCTCGACCTGAATGACTCCGCGACGGGTACCGACTTTAGCACTACTTTCATTGGCGTGCCAGTTGCCCTCTCCAGCAATCTCCGCATCACCGACAACGGCAACACCCTGGACAGCATTACCATCACGATTACGAATCGCCTGGACGGTGAGGCTGAATCCCTGTCTACTACTGCTACGGATGCCGCTATTACCGCCAGCTACAATGCCACCACGGGGGTGTTCAGGCTCACAGGTAATGCAACGATCGCCCAATATCAACAAGTCCTCGCTGGACTGCGATACACCAACACGGCATCCAATCCGAATACCACCCCCCGCAGCATCACCTTTGTCGTAGACGATGGGGCTGCCTTGAACAACACCAGCACTGTTGCTACGACCACGCTGGCGATCAACCTCTCCCCCGTGGCAGTGAATGACAGCCTCACCGGGTTCCAAAACACCCCGCTGACCATCTCCGTTGCCACCCTGCTAACCAATGACAGCGACCCTGCGGGTGATCCCCTGAGTATTACTGCCGTTAGCAATGCCACCAGCGGCACGGCAGTGCTGAACAACAACGACACCCCTGCGGACACCAGTGACGACTTCATTCTCTTCACGCCCACAACAGATTTCCTGGGCAATGCCACCTTCGACTACACCCTCAGCGATGGTTTCAGCACGGCTCCAGCGATCGTCACAATCGCGGTTAACCCCATCAACCTGACCCTGACGGGCACGCCTGAGAATGACACCCTCGACGGCGGGGCCGGAAACGACACTTTATCGGGGCTGGCGGGTGATGATACCCTCAACGGCAACGACGGCACTGATCAGTTGACGGGTGGACTGGGGAGTGACACCCTCACAGGAGGCAACGGAGTAGACACCTTTGTGTTTACCCTGGAAGACACTTTGCTGGCCAGCTTCGATCGCATCACCGATCTGGACATTGGCCGCGATGTCATTGATGGCCCAACTACGGTCGTTGCCACTGACGTTGCGAAACTGGGGGCGATCGCCACCCTCGACTCAGCCTTACTGGAAGAACTGCTCACTTCCACTACTTTCGTTGCCAATGGTGCAGCCACATTCAGCGTTGGCAGCGATCGCCAATTTGTGGCCCTCAACGATGGCATTGCAGGCTTCCAGGCAGGCAGTGACAGTTTGATTGAGATTACCGGGTTCAGGGGCGCTCTGCTCGACCTGGCAATTGGGTAGGGCGATCGGCTGCAACCCAGACCTCCGAGGTTTCAAAAACCTCGGAGGTCTTTGCACATTGTGGGTGGGAGGATTAATTTTTATAGACTGGTGCGTGACGATACTGTCCCATCGATAAAATTCTGAAAGCCTCTCACGGCGCTTCTGATTTCGATTGAGTCTGAATTCCATTGAGGAAGAAAGCCATGGCAGTAGAGAAGGTGATTCCCCCCATCACAGCACTTGCGGATATGACTGGCTTCACAGTATTTGGCTTCAGTCCCCCCATTGGCGTTCCCCTTGCGACTATACCTGGGATCAACGACGCGGGTGAAACGGCGTTCTGGAGTGCCACTCGTTCCCGAAAAGCAGGCATAGAGCTGACAGGCTTTGATGCGGGTGGCAGCGTCGTTTCCCTGGGGAAGCAGGAGATCACTACCGCAGAGAATCGGCGACTCAGTTCAACAGTCATTAACCCGGACTCTTTCAATCACTTGTTGAATCAAGGACTGAATAACCGGGAGCCAGTGTCGTTTTTGACGAAGTTGGCCGATGATCTGTCCAACATTTTCCGGGTTAATGGAGACAACCGCTTCCAGTTCCCCCTCTCCCGGGAGACGTTCTCCTTTAACATCAAGCGTTTCACAACAACGATCGCGCCCGATGGCGATCAGGCCGATATCTATTATCCTCAATTGCCCCGGTTCCTTCGCAATACGGTCGAGCTGCCGATCGCGCTCATGCTACAGGGTTCGCTGGTGGATAAATCGGACTACTCTAACTTTGCTTCCCAGGTTGCGAGCTATGGCTTTGTGGTGGTGGTGCCAAACAATCGGCGGACGCTAATCGGGCCGGGCGGTCAATCCTTCACCGGGCTATTCCCAGAACAGGAACAGGTCAATCAGGTGCTGGCGCAGATGCGGGTAGAAGACCGGAATCCCTCATCACCGATCTTTAAAGTTGTGGATACGGACAAACTGGGATTGCTGGGGCATTCCTTTGGCGGTGGTGCAGGATTAGGAGCAACGCAGGAAGAGTTTTGCCTGCCCGGCATTTGCTCAGGAAACTACACACGACCGCCGGAGCTAAAAGCAGG
>JBIKWV010000643.1:0-3850 GCA_044356135.1 Elainellaceae cyanobacterium | reverse complement strand
GCTGACTGCGTCAGCGTTTCGGGAAAAATCGGCGCTAAACTGAATAGGCCGCGAAAAGCCCTCTGCGAGGGCGTTTCGCGGCATTATAGGGAAAATAGTCAAAAGTCCAGTATTTTATGGCAAGCCCCTTAATAGTCCAGAGGATGCAGTCCCCCTGAACACAGAGCAGCATACACTGGGAGCAATTTTTACAATGTCGTCGCCCATTCTCAACGTTTCGGGTTCCAATCAACCAGCCCCTGTTACCGCTAATGGGACACTGCCTCAGGCGATCGCTCCTAATCTGATATTGGCAGCCAATGGTGTAACGACGCTCAATGGTGCTGTGATTACGATTGCCGAAGGGGTGACCCAGAGCGATCACCTCGGCATCCAGGGGCAAGGGCTGGTTACCGGAGGCATCGTGAATGGCCTCGCCTGGAGTTACAATGTCACCCTGGGACGGTTCACACTTACAGGTAATGCCTCCATCGAGACCTATGAGGCGACCCTGCGACAGATTGTTTACTTCAGCAATGGTGCTGTTAACCCCAGTCGTCGCACCGTCGAGATTTCCCTCGGTACTGCTTTTGCGAACCTTGCCAACAATCGGTTTTATGAATTCGTCCCCGGTGAAGTAACCTGGACAACCGCCCAGATGGCAGCAGCACAACGTCAGTTTTTGGGTCTACAGGGCTACCTGGCAACCATTACAAACGCTGAAGAAAACCGCTTTCTGGTGGAACGAGTACGCCAGAGTGGCTGGATGGGCGCGGTCGCTGGTTTGACCTGGCAAACAACAGCACCATTCCTGCGGGATACATTGGTGAGAGACCCCACGCAACCTGTGGCGGCGTTCAGTTTTTCCGTCCCTGACCCGGCCAATAACCCCCTCCTCACTTTCACAAAGCCTATTCTGAAGGGCAGCAGCACGATTTCGATCTACAGGAACCTGGACAATACGCTGGTGCAAACGCTGGATGTCAACTCCAGTCAGATCACACTGAGCGTAGACCACACGGTGGTGACGATAGACCCGATGGGAGCACTCCAGCCGGGAACCGATTACTACGTTCTGATCACACCAGGTGCCTTCCGAGATCTGGCAACCAATACGTCCGTCGGTGTAGACAACTCAACCATCTGGCGATTCACCACGACAGGTTTCAACATCCCGAATGGCTCCTTTCAAAACGACAGCATTCTTCCCGGGACCGCCCTTCCACCCATCAACTTTCGTTTGGGCCAACCGGGTTCATCGCTGGTTGGTACCTTCAGGAATGATTCTTTGATTGGGACAGCTCGCCGTGATGTGCTATCTGTTCGTCAGGGGCACGATCGCCTGTTTGGGCGGCAGGGCAACAATCGCCTCCTGGTGAAGCAGGTAATGATATCCTCACGGGCGAACAGGGCAATGACCTGCTGGATGGTGGATTGGGGAACGATCGCCTCAACAGTGGACTTGGTTCCGATGTTCTGGTCGGTGGTCTGGGCCGCGACACTCTAACGGGCAGCACTGACCGCGATATGTTTGTTTTCAATGCCATCAATGAAAGTGGCGATACCATCACCGATTTCACGCCGGAGTTAGACCTGATCGACCTGCGCCCTATCTTTGCCAGGAGTGAGTTTGCCGCTGGTCATCCCCTCACCCGCCTGCGACAATTTGTCCGTCTGGAGCAGGGCGCAACAGGCACCAATGTCAACATTGACACCAACGGCAGTGGTGCCTGCACCACTGCCGTTACGCTGGCCTTCCTGCAGAACATTACGGTTGATCGAATCTCCGCACGCAATTTCGTCGTGACCTGATGTTATAAAAACCTGGGGAGCACCCCTCGGGGGCACTCCCCAGGTTTTTAATTTTGACCCGTCTACTTAACTCCCCCGGTAGGTACTGTAGGACCAGGGCGAAACTAGCAGCGGCACATGGTAGTGGGCATCGGAATTCGCAATCCCAAAGCGAATGGGAACCTGATCGATAAACCGTATCTCAGGCAAATCTTTACTTTGTACTGCAAAGTAATCCCCCGCATAAAATACCAGCTCATAAACCTGTGCCTGAAACGCCTCATCGACCAGCAGCGGTGCATCCGTTCGCCCATCCGAATTTGTGTACACCGATTTGATCAGCCTGCGTTCATTCGATCCTGGCGCGATCGCCCACAGCTCAATCTTCAGCCCCGCCGCCGGACACCCCCGCGCCGTATCCAACACATGCGTTGTCAACTTTCCACTCATAGTCTTACACCCTTACCGCAACGGCCCCCCCAAAATTGTCTTCGCGATCGCCCCCGTCACCTCCTCCGGATGCTCCTTCCGCAGTTGCTCATACCACTGCCGGGTCACGTCTGGGTTCTTACCGTGAATCTGCTCTGCCCGTTTGCGAGCTTTGACCACGATCGCATTGGCCCGCTCCTTGCGCTCGGCTTCGTAGCGCTTCAGAGCATCAGTTACCCCGAGGTTGGTGCTGGTCAGGTAGTTGGTCAACACCAGGCCATCTTCCACTGCCTGACAGCCGCCCTGTCCCAGGTCAGGGCAGGTTGCGTGGGCAGCGTCTCCCAGTAGGGCGACCCTCCCCCGCACAAAATGGTCAAAAGGACCAGCGTCATGAATCAGCAGACGATTGGTAGCCGCCGGGTCGAGGCGCTGAATCAGGTTTTGTACGGGAGCGGCCCAGCCCTTAAAGAACTCTGTCAGTTCAGTGCGAATGTCGGTTTTGGGTTGAGCAGCATCTTCCCTGGACATCGGCACATCGAAGAAGAAATAGAAGCGATCGTCCCCTACAGGCATCATGGAAGCGCGTTTGTGCTCTCCCACGTAAATTGCCCAGGTATCTGCGGGAGCCAGGTCTTCACTGATGGGTACCAGACCATTCCAGTTCACATAGCCACCATAGTTGGGTTGGTATTCTTTTCCCAGAACATAGTGTCGCAGAACAGAGCGAACGCCATCCGCTGCAATCACCAGATCACCAGTTGTTCGGTGACCGTTCTCAAACATTGCTGTAATTCCCTGGCCATCCTCTTCGAGTCCAATGCAGCGAAAATTCAACTGCACGACTCCTGGAAAGGCTTCGATGAGCATCTGTTGCAGGTCGGCACGGGCAACGGGATAGGGGCGCTGTCCAACAGATTGAATCAACGGCAGTAGGGGAATGTCGTTCAGCAGTTCGCCGTTCTGGGTGCGGTACTGCATGTGATTCATAATGCCGCCAATTTTGGCAATGCGATCGCCAAATCCCAGTCGATTTAGCACTTTTACCCCGTTCGACCAGAGCGAAATGCCAGCTCCAACAGGCCGTAGTTCGCTGGTGCGATCATAAATTTCAACCTCGTATCCCACCTGACTCAGGGCAATACCCGCCGTCAGTCCCCCGATACCTGCGCCAATGATGATGACCTTTAAGTGCTGCATAGTGAAAAGAATTCTCTCTTTTGAGGGATGCTGAGAACTGCGCGAGGCAATTCAATTCGGATAACGAGCCTGAATGTACATTTCAACCAATCAAACCGTTTCTATCAAATCTTGCAGCATTTTATGACTCAATTTTCAACTGTTGAGGTGAGAACACAACTTTCTGAGGTGATCAATCGGGTTGCCTACGGCAAGGAGCGAGTCGTATTGACACGACGTGGCAAAGAACTGGTAACAATTGTACCGATCGAGGATATGAAGCGTCTGGAATTGCTGAATAAATCTTTGAACGCTGTAGACCTGAAACAGGCTGAGGAATAGCCTGAATATGCTAAGGATCGTGAACAAATTAACCTGTAATTGTTTTTGAGAGAGGCGCGGTGAAGCTGCGCCTCTCTCAAAAACAATTCGGTTTTATTTAATTTGCGATCCTAAGTACTGGACTTTTGACTAA
>JBIKWV010000642.1:0-3856 GCA_044356135.1 Elainellaceae cyanobacterium | reverse complement strand
TGGGGTTCCGTAGCTCTTCAACCACGTTGTTGAGAAGCTGATCTTTAGCGGTGGAAAGTTGCTGGAGTTCGTTGATTTTCTGACGCAGCACTTCAATTTCCTGCTGAGCACTCGAAAATTGTTGCAGCACCACATCGCGCTTCTTCAACTGAGCCAGCACCGCGCCCAGTAGCTCTGCGCGAGTAAAGGGCTTGGTCAGATAGTCGTAGGCCCCCAGTTCCATACCCTGACGAACGTCCGATCGATCTGATTTGGCGGTTAAAAACATGAAGGGAATCGTTGCAGTATCAGGATGGCGGGTTAACTGCTGCAGAACCTCAAAGCCGTCCATCTTGGGCATCAAGACATCGCAGATAATCAGGTCTGGCTGCAACTCCTTCGCCAGTTCCAGTCCGATTTCCCCATTCTCTGCACCAACCGCTTCATAGCCCTCGACCTGTAACAGGTCAATCACATTGGATCGAACGGGGCGTTCGTCTTCAATGACTAATACTTTCACCATCGTTCTATTCTTCCCAGGCTTGATTCAAGGGTAACGTGACTGTGAAGGTGGTTCCAACGCCAACCTGGCTATCAACACGAATGCTACCCCGATGTAGATCGACACACCGCTTCACAATCGTCAGCCCCAGTCCAGTTCCCTGAATGGTTTCGACGTTGGTAGCCCGGAAGAATGCCTCGAATAGTTGATGTAGCTCCACCTCAGGGATACCAATTCCCTGATCCGATACTTTTAGTTCAACGTTACCTGGCAGATACTGCAAAACCAGGTCAACATTTCCTCCTTCTGGGGAGTACTTTACGGCATTAAACAAGAGATTGCTCAAAATTTGGCGCAGCAGCTTCAAGTCACACCAGACTGATTGTTCCTGACCCAGGGTCGTAAAAGTCAGATGATGGTGTTTACCCGCTGTGAACTGCAAATCCGTGACGGATCTCCGGCAGAAATCGGTCAGGTTAACTAATTCAGGATTGAACCGGAGTTGTCCGGCTTCTGCCTTGCCAATCAACAGCACATCTTCCAGTAATTGCGTCATATGCCTCACGGCGGTATGAATCTGCTCATAGCGCTCTTCTTTTTCCTCCGGCGTCCATTCATAGTGCTGGAGTAGCTCAGTCGAAGATTGAATGGTGGTCAGGGGAGTCCGAAACTCGTGTGACACCATTGACACAAAGCGAGATTTTAGCTCCCCCAACTCTCGCTCTTTTGCCAATGCCTTGAGCATTTCCTCCTCGCTGCGCCGCAGTGAGTCCACCAACTGGCTCTGGGAGAGGGCAATTCCAACCTGATCCCCCAACTGCTGCAACAGCGCCACCTCACCCGGAGACCAGTGACGAGGGCGATCGCACTGATGCACAATCAGCAGCCCCCACAGCGTTTCCCTCTGAATAATGGGCACCACCAGCAGCGCCCGCACCCGCCACTGCATCATCAATTCCTTCATACAGGGCAATGTGAACTCTTTCATCACATCTGCAATGGCTCGCACCTGACCCTGCTGCAAGTTCTCCATAGCGGGTTTCGGGCAATCCATCTCGAAGGTCAGACCATGTAAGGAATCCCATGGCTGGGTGACTGCTTCCATCACAACCCGCCCACCGTTTTCTTGAAGCTTGTAGACCAGTACCCGGTTGGCCTGGAGCAACTTTTGCACCTCAGTCACTGTCGTATTTAGAATTTCCTCCAATTGAAGCGACTGGCGGATTTTCAGCGTGATTTCGGCAAACAGGCGCGATCGCTCCGTTTGCAGGCGCAGATTGGTTTCAATCTGCTTCCGTTCGGTAATGTCCCGACCCACTGCCTGATACTCGACAATATTGCCCCGAGTATCGAGGATGGCACGATTGCTCCACTGCTGCCAGCGCAACTCCCCATTCGGCAGAATCACCTGGGTCTCAATCAGGCTGACCGGATTGCTGGGAGTCAGGGGTTGCATCAAGTCTGTTTCGCTGTCCTGATCGAGTGCGAGCAGAAACATCCGATAGTTGTAACCCAGCAGTTCCTCGCGGGGAATGCCCAGGACTTCGCAGTAGGCATCGTTGACGAATGTGAGACTGCCATTGGGCAAGAAGCGACAAACCAGTTCGGTTTGATCCTCCACAATCGCACGGTAGCGAGCCTCGCTGCTCTGAAGCTCTGCTCTTGCGGTGCGCTGCTCAGTGATGTCTGAGAAAGAGTTGACGACAGCATAGGGTTTCGTTTCGCCGATGCGAAAGAGGGGCTGTGAGTTAATGGAAATCCAGGTGAGAAAGCCATTGGGTTTGTAGACACCCATAATCACGTTCTCCAGTGATTCCCCAGTACGGAGGGTCACCATCGCCGGGTGCTGCTCCCCAGGAAAAGGGGAACCATCCTCCCGAACGGATCGCCAGCGAGGATCAAGGGAAGTCCGCCCACTCATCTGCTCGATTGTTAAACCCAGAATTCTCTCGGCACTGGCATTACAGGTCTGGATTCGGCCTTCGGCATCCTGCAGCACAATGCCTTCATGCATCGCTGCAATCACAGTTTGATACCGTTCCTCGCTGTCTCTCAATGCAGCGATCGCCAGCTTCCGCTCCGTAATATCGGTATTGGCAAAAGCAACGCGGGAAATCATTCCCTGTGCGTCAATTAAAGGGTAGATACGGGAAACCATCAGTCGGCTGCTCCCATCTCGACAGCGATAGCGCAGTTCCAGATTGTTGAGGGTTTCTCCAGCCAGCACACGGTTGAGCAGACACTCTACTGATTCCGGGACATTTTCAGGTAGAAGCACCTGCACATCAGCTCCACAGATCTCCTGTCCATGCTGGAATGCCCGTTCGCATCCAACGTTCCAGAGCCGGATTTGTCCGCACTGATCGACTAGAAATATGGCATTGGGCGAGTTCTCGACAGCCTGTCGGTAGTAGTCGTCCTGCTCCATCGTGCCAACCGCTTTTTCCTCCGCAGGCGAATCGAGCACTGCTCCCTGACTCCGCCAGAGGCACCAGATTTCTTCTGCCTGATTGTTTTGAATAATACGGATTTCACCCTGCAGCCGAATAGCTGTCCCTGTTTTATCTCGTACCTGAAGAGTAATGGTCTGGGCTTTACCCTCGGTGGTTGCTCTGCGTATCGCCTGCTGATAGCGATCGCGATCCAGGTCATGATCAATTAGCTCCAGCCATCGTATGTGCTGCAGGTCAGACCATTGATAACCCAGTGTCTTCAACCAGGCTGCATTGACATAGTTGATTTGACCATTAAGCGCATTGCTCTGAACCGGATCGCTGATCCCTTCAAACAAGCTCAAAAGCTGCTTTAAGCCCGTCGTCTCAATCTGCCCTCGCTGTCGCTTAGAGGCTGGAAATAGGTTGAGCCTGATGGACTGGAGAGGCAGTAGACGGCTAAAGAAACTGGCAGAAGTCTTGAAATGAAGCCACCATCTATAAAATGCTGCCATCTGCTAAAGCGGTCACAATTACCGACCGTATGCCATCGGGGAAAAAGGACAAGACAAGCGCTAAAACCTGACCGGAATGTCCAGAATTTTTTAGACAATTGCCGCTCGACTATAAACTGACTGATCATAATATGGCAGAGGTCAGGGAGAGATCGTAGAATTTACCGGAATTTGCTCCCGCATTTATCCCATCTGGCCAACGGACTCTTAGATCCTATCCGAGAACCCAAATTCTGGCAGGCGCACCGCTACAGCGGTGCGCCTGCCAGAATTTGGGTTCTCGGTTTTCGGATAGGCACTCAGCTCGACTTTATCCATTTGAGTCCGGTGCCATTCCCGACTGTGTCTGGAGTGCAGGCGGGAAGCCTACCTTTTTTGTATATCCCGCACCCATCTGATATATAGAAAAGTCCAGGGAGGGCTTGGCA
>JBIKWV010000753.1:0-3434 GCA_044356135.1 Elainellaceae cyanobacterium | reverse complement strand
GGCTTCGCCGCGCCACGCTGAAACTGGGATTTTAATAAACAGCAGATCCCTAATGGTTCTTGATACCCCCTGGCTTGCTGCTCTAAATTCGTATTGACCTTTCAAGAAGGAACCATGATGCGTATTGCCTACTTGACCGGCACTTACCCCAGAGCTACGGACACGTTTATTCAGCGGGAAGTAGCGGTACTGCGGCAAAAGGGGGCAGAGGTTCATACCTTTTCAGTACGTCGCCCCAGTTCAGATCATTTGGTGGGGGAGGAGCAGCAGTCAGAGTTTGAAAAGACCTACTACATTCTGCCTGCGAATCCTGCCACCCTGGCGATCACCCATCTGAAACTGCTTGGAGCCTCTCCAGTGCGTTACTGGCAAGGGTTGAGCCTTGCCTGGAAGACACGCCAGCCAGGTTTGAAGGGAATTTTTTATCAGATGTTCTACTTCCTTGAAGCGGGCAGTCTTGCCTGCGAAGTTCAACATCGGCAGATTCAGCATTTACACAATCACATTGCCGCTTCTGCTGGGACAGTCGCCATGCTAGCGGCAACACTGGGCGGATTCTCCTTCAGTTTCACACTGCATGGGCCTTATATTTTTTTCGAGCCGCACCGCTGGCACCTGAGTGAAAAAATTCGGCGTGCCCTGTTTGTGTGCTGTATCAGTCACTTCTGCCGCAGTCAGGGCATGGTCTTTGCCCCACAGGAGAAGTGGAACCACATGCACATTGTTCATTGTGGTGTTGACCCTGCTCTTTTTCAACCAAAGCTGCACCAGGGAATGGGTAACCAACTTCTGTTTGTCGGACGACTGGCCGCAGAAAAAGGGGTACCAGTTCTCCTGGACAGTCTGGTGCAGCTTACGCAGGAGTACCCTGATCTGGTGCTAACGCTCGTTGGCGATGGAGAATCGAGAGCAGACTTAGAACAAAAGGTGGCCACCCTGGGGTTGAGTGATCGTGTTCGGTTCCTCGGATACCAATCGCAAACTGCTGTTCGCCAGCATATCCAGGCATCAGATGTCTTTGTCCTTCCCAGTTTTGCGGAAGGAGTTCCCGTTGTCTTGATGGAGGCAATGGCAGCAGGTATTCCTGTTGTATCTACTCAAATAGCAGGCATTAGCGAATTGGTTGAAAATGGAGTCAGTGGATACCTTGTGCCACCTGGAGATGCGGACGTTCTGGCAGTTCGGATCAAGGAACTGATTGATAATCCCGACTTGCGAAGCAAAATGGGGCAAATGGGGCAGCTAAAGGTCGAGAAGGATTTTAACGTGTATCGTGAGGGCGATCGCCTGCATCAAATTCTGGCCCAAGCTCTGAACACAGTTGAATCTAATTAAGTAAGTGGGCGTGGAAAAAGTCGAAACCCAAAAAGCGATTCCACCCGCTGCGCGGGCGGAACAGCTTTTTGGGTTTCAAGCTTAATCGCGCCTACCTACTTAAAGCAGTTGAATCAAGCGTTTCACGGCATATTTGATTTTAGGCACCGATTTTTCCTGAAAAGCTTACTCTGTCAGCTTTTCAGGAAAAATCGGTGCAATTTAGTCAAAAGCTCAAGAAGCAAGTGGGCATTAAAAAAACGAAAACCTGAAAAGCTGGTTTGACTGCTATGCGGTCAAACCAGCTTTTCAGGTTTTCAAGGTTCACCAACCTATTTTGAGTCCTACAGCGCTTGAAATGATCAGCAGTAGCGTGGTGCAAGGCACCGCGCTACTGCTGATCACTCTGTTCAGGAGTGCTGCACTGAGCTGTCAGAAACTATGTTAGTGACAATCCAACCACTTCCTCATAACTGCCTGACTTGACAATGCGTCCCTGCTCAAGTTGATAGACGCGATCGCAGTCTTTCACGGTTGTGAGGCGGTGAGCAATGATAATCAGAGTTTTAACCCCAGAGAGCTGAAGAATCGATTCAGTGACCAGCCGTTCTGTCTCGTTGTCCAGAGCAGCGGTTGCCTCGTCGAGTACCAGAATTTCCCTGTCATGATACAGCGCTCTTGCAATTCCCACGCGCTGACGCTGACCACCCGAAAGTTTAACCCCACGCTCTCCAACCAGAGTCTTCAATCCATGGGGCAATTGATCAATCAGGTCTGTTAACTGAGCGGCTTGAATTGCTTTATGCAGCTTCTCATAGTCAATCTGAGATTCATCCTGACCAAAGGCAATATTCTGCTCAATTGATTCGTCGGTCAAGAAAATTGATTGGGGAATGTAGGCCAGTAGATTTTGCCAGGCCCGAAGATTGTTGTAGATCGAGACATCATTCAGGCGGATATCTCCATTCTGGGGTTCCAATAGACCTAGAATAATATCAACCAGTGTGGTTTTCCCAGATCCAGACTTACCAATTAATGCGATCGACTCACCGCGCTTAACACTCAATGAAACATTGTGGAGTGCTGGCTGGGTTGCTTCTGGATACTGATAAGTGAGCGAATCGATTTCAATCTGAAACTTCAGCGACTGGTTGCCATTTTGTGAGGAGTTCAAGGATGGATGCGGTGTTCCCAAAATCTTCTGACTGCTGCTGAAACCGCCAGTTCTTTGCAAACTTGCTTTTCCTTCTAACTCATATAAATCACGGTAGAGACAGCTCAGGGTGTAGCTGGAATTACTCACCAGACCAACGGAACTCAGAAAATGGCTGGCGGAAGGAATCAGTCGGATAGAAGCGATCGCAAATACGCTCAACGTAGGGATCAATCGATCCATCGATTGTCCGGGCAGTAGCGGGTAGATCGAAACTAGAGCCAGCATAAAAATCACCAGCACAGTTTCAACTGCGATTCTGGGAATCACCTGAAAGCTGTGAAATGAAGAGGCAGCATCTGCAAATTTCTGAGAGTGAAACCGCATCTGCTCTTCGAAATAGGGTCGGCAACCAATCACGAAGGTTTCTTTGACACCGCCCAGACTGTGATTAATGACGCGAATACGCTCATAGGAAGCATCGGAAGCCTCCGTTCCCCATCTTGTCGCAAAGCTTCTGAGACGGTAAAAGATAAAGAATGTTGGCAGAAGAACCGCCAGAATCAGCACCAGCAACAATACATCTGTTTTAGCGAGCATCAGAACCATCACCGTCATAATAATCAGGTGAGAGCCTGCCATCAACAGTGGGATCAGATTGTCGTAACAGAATCCCCTCGTTTCTTGAGCCAGCAGGTTGATCATACTGGCTGAATCACGGCTCAGGAAAAAAGTATAGGGGGCATTAAGATAGGCTTTTAACAGTCTGGATGAGAGCATGCCGTATTGATTGAAGCTGTATCGGTAAATTGCTTGCTGAACCCAGAAGTAAAGCAGCGATTTGATACAAAAGACAAGAGCTAGAGCAATGCCCAGCAGAGAGATAAAGTGCTGTGCATTGGAAATACCCGATAAGTTGTAGAGCCATCGCAACCAGTGGTTAGTCTCAACGATCTGAGGACTGGAG
>JBIKWV010000641.1:0-3858 GCA_044356135.1 Elainellaceae cyanobacterium | reverse complement strand
CGAATCCAGCATTGCAATTTCTTTTCGGCGATGGGTGGCAGCATCCCGGTGGAAGTTGCGGAAGATTCATGGACAGAAGGCTTATGGATGCCCACTAACAAGGTCATGGATAGCTGGGAGGTGGGGAGTAAGATCGAATTTTGACAGGAGGAACCCACCCTACGAATCAGGAACATCCCACTTTTGCAGGTTTGCCCTCATCCCCCAATCCCTTCTCCCGATGGGAGAAAGGGATCCAGATGGAACCCCCTCTCCCGATGGGAGAGAGATTTAGGGTGAGGGATACAAAAGTGGGATGTTCCCTACAAATCCGTGGGGTAAGCGCGAGGGAGGAAGCGTCACCCAAACAGTTCTAGCCGACCTCAGTGATGCTGATGATTTTGCCAGAGGTGCGATTGATCCGCTGGATCTGGGGGGTCATGTTATCACCAGAAACCAGATAGGTCGTGGTGCTAAACCGCCGTGGAGCATCAAATTTAGAGCCTTGAACCAGAATCTTGAACATCTTCTTGTTGGCTTCTCCTGACCCGCCTAAATTAGTGCCAGGAGGGGAAATTGGGGTGCTGCTATTGGTGGCAACGGCATACCCCAACTGGGCAGATTTGACCGCGCTACTAATTTGGGAAGGACCGCGATCGAGGGCATACATCCAGTTAAACGTGACCTGGCTTTGTCCTGCCTGAGTGTTACTGCGTCTGTAGGGAACAATGTTCTCACCAAACGCCGATTGATATTCATCACTGTCCAGGTAGGAGTCAATCTCGGCGTCATAGCCTTCAGTGATGGCACGCACAATATGTTCTGAGATCTCTGCCTGAGACTGGGGCGGACGACCCAGGAAATGCTTGAAGTTTAATTCGACAAAGCGATAGGGTGCAGAGGTCTCAAAATAGCGGGAGCGATAAAATTCCGACTTGCCCACAGCACGGACAAACTCACGAACCGAGAGGCTGCGATCGCTTAACTGAGACTCGGCAACCACCAATCGCTCACTGTCCATCACATGAGGATTACCCAGAACCTGTTTATAAACCGCCCGAATCACTGCTTGCAAATCATCTGAGGAACTGGTGGGCCACAATTCTAATGGAGTGGCATTGATCACGATACTACCCATTGAAATACTCCAATTTAATGAATGAAATGTAAATGAACCTTGCCTGCTGAAAATCTGGTTTAAACCGCTGTGATACTGGCAATCACACCACCTTCACGGTGGATCTTTTGGTAGGTTGCCGATAAGTCATTGAACGGCACTAAGTACACCTGATTGCTGCGACGGAACCGGGATACTTTACTGACCGTATTGGCACGATAGCCCGTGACTTCAATGCGATAAACTTTACCGCTGTCATTAGCCCCTGTGCCCAGGCGAGTGCGCGCACTACCGATTGGATTGCGAAACGTTGCACCTGCACTACTGGGCGAAACCACAGCGGTGGGTGTGCCTTGAATCACCAGAGCATTGAGCTTGGGATTTTTGCCCGCCAGATCGCCCTTCAGGCTGCTGCTCGAAGCTCCCCGCACCAACTCAAAAGTGTGGGTAAACTGCACCAGGTTCGTACAGGCTTCGGTCTTGTAGCCCCGAATATAGGGAACGAAGTTTTCCCCAAAGGCATTTTGATATTCATCGCTGTCGAGATAGGAATCAATCTCTGCACCAAAGCCCTTGGTATCCAAAAGCGTGCTGTGTATCCGCAGCTCTCCTAAGTCGAGAGGAGGACGACCGAGTAAATGACGAAAGTTAAGCTCGATCGCCCGATAACGGGCACAACTGATGAAAAAGCGAGTGAGGTACAAATCAGACTTGGCGACTGCCCGAACAAACTCACGCACACTGAGTTCGCCCCGCTTAAATTGGGACTCGGACACGGTGAGGCGTTCACTTTCCATCACATAGGCGTTGCCCAACACCTGCCGATAGACGGCTTGAATGATGGTTTCGGTTTCTTCCTGCGAGCGACCGGGCACCCACTCGATGGGAGGGGTTTCATCAAACAGGCTGACCCCTAAGCGGGAAGCGGGTCCAAAAGGCATTACAAAGTATCTCCAGACAAGTAACACAGCTAAGGATCGCGGATAAATTACCCTGGAATATTTCTAAGAGAAGTGCGACGAAGCCACGCCCCCCTTAAAAGCCTGGTTTTATTTACTGCATTTTTCACACTGGTGAGGCACGGGGTGCAGGGTGATTCCCCTTGAGGGGGTCAGGGGGTGTACCCCTGCGTGGGGGCTTTGACGGATTGACTGAGCGTCACCGAATGCAGTGAGCACTCAGCCGGACGGTACCACCCCACCCCCTGCAGCTCACCAGCACGAGAAGTGCAATAATTCGTGATCCTAAAGTTCAGAGGAATTGAGTCAGCTCAAACACCTCTAGGGCTTAAGAATCCCATATCAGGAGTAAAGAAACTGGTCAGAGAACGGTAAAGAAAACGGAAAGAATGAGGGAAAGCAATAAATCTTGAGATTTCGTTATATTTATTTGCTTAAATGGGTTCAAAGCTGTGGTAGAACAAGCTTTCCCATCCAGCTAAGCTATAGAATTTTAGAATCCATTCCAGTAAAATCAAAATGGATCGGTAAACGCTACCGTTTTGGAAGTTGAACGAGTATTAAGTAAATGGGCGTAGAAAGAGCCGGATCCCCCAAAGCTATTCTGCTCGTGCGGCGAGCAGAACAGCTTTGGGGGGTTCAATCTGAATTGCGCCTACCTGCTTCAGTAGGAGTACTAAATCCCAATTTCCCGCTTAAATCATCCTGCCTTAAGGCAAAAGCTCCAATTGTCGTTGTGGGGGCGGTGCCCCCACCCAGCGGAGAATCGCCCACACAGCGCAGGTTATTTCATTGTGGGAAGCCTAAAGTGCAGACTGACCAGGAATTGATATCCTTCGCCAGGGCGTAGACTTTTCTTTTTTAAACGGGGTGCAGGGGCTTCGACGGCTCGCCTGAGCGTTGCCGAACATCGTGAGGGCTGAGCGTTCGAACCCTCGGCGTGAGCGCACGCCGAAGCCCTCTCCGAAGTCCGAACGGCATCGTCCCCGCCCCCCCTAAACCAAAATCTATGGGCTGGCACAGTATCGTCCTCTAGACCATTGTATTTTGCCCCTCTCAACTTTGTATGCTATGAGGATTCTTTTGGTTGAAGATGATGTCCGTCTTGCAGAAACCCTGGCAGAAGCGCTGACAGATCAACGTTATGTGGTTGATATTGCCACGAATGGGGAAGCCGGATGGCATCAGGTCAATGTACTGGATTATGATTTGCTTTTGCTCGATGTGATGTTACCAGAATTGGATGGCATCAGCCTTTGCCAGCGGTTACGATCACACGGGTACACCCTGCCCATCCTCATGCTCACTGCCTGTGACACGATCAATGATGAAATTAACGGGCTGGATGTCGGAGCAGATGACTATGTGATCAAACCCATCGATTTACAAAAACTTTTTGCTCGAATTCGCGCCTTATTGCGTCGAGCCAGTCCCACTACATCCCCCACCTTAAAGTGGGGAAAACTGCACCTCAACCCCAGTACCTGTGAGGTGCGGTACGGGCAAAATCTGATTCATTTAACGCCCAAAGAATATTCTCTTTTAGAATTGCTATTACACAATGGTCGCCGCGTTCTCAGTCGAAGTGTGATGCTGGAACATGTCTGGTCATTAGAATCTCCCCCGGAAGAACATACGGTCAAGGTGCATATCCGAGGGTTGCGCCAGAAGCTCAAAGCTGCAGGAGCGCCGGAAGATCTGATTGAGACAGTTCACAGCCGGGGGTACCGTCTTAATCAATTAGATTGTCAAATGGACTCACTGATTGCTCCGGCAATTGAATAGAATGCCGTGTCCGGGCGC